>JBAQCK010000102.1:0-3467 GCA_049294075.1 Bacteroidales bacterium
GTTTAACGGTAGCAGAATTGGGCGCTCAATAGGAAAAATTGGCATGTTGATTCTAAAAAAGCTGTCTCATTCAAAATGGATTATGGAATTATATTTGAAGATTGTTGCTTTCGAGAACAAGATTTATCAAGTACCCAAGAGATATAATACTTTAAAGTATCTCACATATGCACTTAAACTACTCAAGAAGCATGATGTTGTCATTCTGGCACATACCCATGAACTTGAGTCGCATCACACATATTTTCTTAATAAGAAAAAGCGCTATCTTAATTCCGGTTCATGTTCGCTGGGGCGTTTTCAAGGCATCCTGATGGATACGGAAACTCTCAAATATGAATTAATAAAGGAGACTAAAGTATCCATTAAAAATTTATATCAGATGGCTTGAACACGTGAGTCTTGCGTCATTTTATACTGTTAATCGAGTTTGACCACATCGGTTGTCTTCCTGGGCCGGCCCCTTTTCTTCTCTGCCTTTTTCTCTGACATGTACATGGGTGCGCAGCCCTCAGGGATATTAAAGCCAAAGGCATTGCAGATCCCGACCTGATCGCCGGTGAAGGGAGTGATGAACTTAGCCTTTCCCCGGTGTTCGATACATCGTATGGATCTCATTTCATCAAGTACTTCCAGGGATGAACTGAAAGCATCTTTCAGTGCGGTTGTCTTCCAGATATGACGGACATATGAGCTTAATACAAGTGAGACGAAGGTGATGAAGTGCCTGCCGCTCTTGCCTTCCTCCGACCATGTACGTTGCCTGCTGATGTCCAATTGGCTCTTCATCTGCCGGAAGTATTTCTCCTGCTCCTCCCGGAGCGCATAGTTGTCCAGCGCCGTCATCGGGTCCATGTCCAGTTTGTGGGTCATGATGGCGAAAAAGCCAGAGGTCCTCCGGGCGGCATCCACCTTCTTCTCATTGAGCGTGAAGCCCCTGATGGTCCTGTCTCCCTCGTTGTAGTCTATGTCAAAGTAGTTGTAGTTACGCCTTATGGTCGCATCATCGTCCAGACTGGCGCCCATGTCCAGTATCTCCTGAAGAGCCTCACGCTGCATGGCGATGTTGACATCAAGGGCTGTCAGCTCGGTGCCTCTTCTGACCGCATCGAAGTACATGTTCAGCCTGAGTCTGTCCGAGGTGGCCGTTCCTGCTCCTTTACCCCGGACAGCGTAATCTAAGTTAAATTGCTTATGATAGAGTCCACTTTGAGGATCGATATCCATTCCGCAAGGGCGACCGCCAAAGTCACCGAAGGCATCGATTCTTTCAAGCACCAACTTCTGTCGAACCTTTACACACATGATCATCGCCTGACCGGCAAGGATATATCGTTCGAGGTTTTGCAAGGACTCATAACCCCTGTCCGTGACCAGGATTACACTGGGAAAACCTGCGTGGCGGATGTCAGTAAGGATAGTCTCAATGCTCCTCGAATCGGGAATGTTGCCGGGGAACGCCCTGTAGTAAACCGGCATATGGCCGTCAAGGGTGTACACCACCGTCTCAATAGTCTGCTCCAGTGGCAGCCTCTCCTTGTTCTTGCCCCACCTGACATCGGTGAGTATGTTCCCATAAGAGGACCGGCTCGTAGAGTCCACGGCGCAGAGCTCTCCTTTTTGAAGCCTGGCTGCCCGATGACGGAACAGCTCCATCCTGTTCTCCTCCGTTATGGATTGGGTGATATGCGTGATTTGAGGAGGTGTCAGCTCTCTTGACGACGGTGTCTTCCCGATACGCTGCCAGCGGGCAAGCCTGTTGCAGGTGTTTCCGGTAAGGTATGGATAGAAGGACAATGTCAGAATGTCGTCTACAAGCTCCTTGTTCATATCAAAGACCCGCATCAGGTCCGCCCTCAGGCCCGTCTTATCTGCAACCTGTTCAAGCAACCACACGTCGCCGTAGAACCTGTTGGAATCCTCCTGATCATAAGCGGGGCGCCCCGCACCACGGGCCCCCGACAGCTTATCGAGTTCGCCAAGATCCCAATTGGCCGGATAGACAAACTTAGCCCGCTCTGCAGGACTTGCGTAGAAAAACCTCTTGCCGGGATAGAACCTGAGGTTTTCATCCAACGTTCCCCAGTGGATGCGCACGTTACGCGTCATGCCGGTTAACCCGTCCACAACAAGCGGCTGGGTGCTCGCGTATCTATGTCCATTTGCAACGTGTGTCGATATCTTGTAATTGGTCCCTTCAAGTCTTGGTCTTGCCATAAACTTCCTGATTTATAAACAATATATATACTGCCTTAAATCTTAATATGCAAAAGCTTGTTCAATTCTTTTTGTTGAAAATCAATATGTTTTCCGTTCGTAAAAAATTAACAGTATAGAATAAACATAGATTTTCACAGAATTAATTGAGCGTACTACCCCCTTGTTGCATTTATTCAATTTGTCTTCTTACAGCCTGTCATACAGGCATATACAGGCAATGATAACTGATGCAATTTTTAACTGTATACTGTATATATAGCTTATATATATGCATTTGAATAAAACATTATTGAAAATCGGTAATCCACTCAGATCTTATAAACAATTAAATCATAGATTGTTAATAAATATGCTCAATTACTACTTAAATATTTAAATGATATTATATATTTGTATCACAGTACAAATATACAGTATTATGAAGCCGGAATCTTTCTTTCTGTCCCCAAAATTGGTCTCCCACAAGCAATATGAAGCCTTGAGGATGTACTTTGCAGAACACAAACCAGCTCATGAGGTAGCCGCGCGCTTTGGGTATACCTATCGTTCATTTACTTCCCTGGTCGCTTCTTTCAGGAATAAACTGGAAACTGATCCCACGGGTTCTTTCTTTTTTGTTGAGCACCGGCCCGGAAGAAAAGTCTCTTCACAGACCGATCAGATCAAATCGCTTGTCATTGAGATGAGGAAGAAGTATTACTCGGTACCTGACATTAAGGTTGCTCTTGACGGACTGGAACTCCCCTTATCGGAGAAGCATATTTACAACATTGTATCGGCAGAAGGGTTCTCACGTTTACCCAGACGTGCCAAGCTTGTCAGACAACAGTTGGACAGAGTACAGATAGCTGCAGAGAAATCATCTCCACTTGATTTTGCTCCGGAGGTTTTTAAAAGTTCCAATGCCGGAATACTAATGTTTTTGGGTCTGATAAGGCGTTACAAAATAGACACTGTTATTGGCAAGTCAGGCTATCCCGGGACATCGGTTATTGACAAGACCTCTTCTATACTTTGTTTTTTGGCACTGAAACTGGCAAACCGCCGTCGATACTCTTCTGATGACACATGGTGTATGGACCGGGGTATGGGTCTGTTTGCAGGACTTAACGTGTTGCCCAAAACAGCATGGTATACTTCATATTCCGACCGGGTTACCAGTGAAATGAACCGGAAGTTTTTAAAACAATTACACCGGGTATGGCTGAAAGCCGGATTGCTGGAAGATACATCCAATCTTGATTTTA
>JBAQCK010000103.1:0-7172 GCA_049294075.1 Bacteroidales bacterium
GCAGAGATATTCACAAAAACCATTTCAGAACGCTTCAGGCTTGATCTGAAGAAATTCAACGAGCAATATCCGGCTGTTGAGGTCAAAAAATTTACCGGATCTCATGACAGGTTTTTAATAATTGACAATGCCATTGTATATCATATAGGAGCTTCTTTAAAAGACCTTGGGAAAAAATGGTTTGCCTTCTCAAAGATAAATCTTGACATAAAAGAGCTTTTAGGTAAACTGCTGTGATAACGCTGAACGCTGAACGTTTAACCCTGAACAGAGATTCGACGGAGCAATGGAGCGACTAAGTGACTTAGTGACTCAGAGACGAAACCTGAAACTCTGAACCGAGGACTGCTTTAGCAGGCCGAGCTCGCCGAAGGCAAACTCTGAAACTCTGACACCCTGCGCTCTGCGCCCTGAGCTCTCTGCATTTCCTTTTATCTTTTGTCTTAAGTAGATGCTGACCGCTGAACCTTTCTTTTATCTTTTTCCTTTTGTCTTTTGTCTTGAGTAGATGCTGACCGCTGACCGCTTGTCGTCTGTCAAAAAAGACAATATTTTGACAATTGGACCTTTTGCTGTCAACTTATGATATATCAATTAGGCTAATGTCAAAAAGACTATATTATTGATAATAAAAACAAGTATGTGTCAAATGATTATTATATTTGACAAAATATGAATTTAATGTCAGAGCAGATTCCATACGATCGCACTCAGCCCTATAATCAGTTACCGTTACTTCCGCCTCCTGATGAGCTGATACTTACGGTTGAAATCCTGCAGGCATTGAATAAAGCGAACAAAGCACTGGCAGAACTGAAGGGACTTGCCCGGAAGCTCCCTAATCAATCGATGCTTGTAAACACCATTGCCCTCAGGGAGGCAAAGGCAAGCACCGAGATCGAAAATATATTCACCACTGACGATGAGCTCTACAAAGCGCTTTCAGGGAATGATACGGGATTAACTGCAAATGCAAAAGAGGTCTTAAGATACCGGCAGGCTCTGTGGGAGGGTTATCATTCATTAAAGGCTGACGGCCTCCTGACGAAAGAGCTGATGGTTAAGATCTATCAGCAGATTAAAGAGGTAAGTGATGGTATCAGGCCGGCGCATACGGAAACAGTCATAAAACGAAGGGGTAGTGGATCTCTGGGAGGCTCTGTTGTCTACACCCCGCCAAGAGGAGATGTGATTATTGAAGAAAAGCTTGATAATGTCATTGAATATCTGAATGATGATGTCAGGTTTCCGTATGATCCGCTTATTAAGATTGCGGTTACCCATTATCAGTTTGAGGCAATACACCCCTTCCGCGACGGTAATGGCAGGGCTGGCAGGATTTTGAACATTCTTCTTATGATACAGAAGAACCTGCTTGACGTCCCTGTACTTTATCTCAGTGCATACATTATAGAGAACAAGGATGATTATTATGCCCTACTGAATGGCGTCACAGCTCTTAAAAGATGGAGAGACTGGCTTCTTTATATGTTCAGGGCTGTTGAGGAAACGTCGCTGTTCACGATCAATAGAATAAATGATATTGACGGCCTCTTTCAGAGGACATACAGCCTGGTGAGTCACAGGTTGCCGCATATACGGAAAGAAGTCATTGAAAAGATTTTTGAACAACCATATATAAGTCCCGGAAGCCTTCTTTCAGGGGAAATAAAAAGCCTGAATACAGCGAAGAAATACCTTTCGCAGCTTGAAGGACTGGGGATTCTTACTCCGAAAAAGGTCGGTAAAGAAATTATTTACATCAACATTGACCTCTTTAACCTGCTTTCTGAAACCTGAAACTTTTATCTTTTTCCTTTTGTCTTTTGTCTTTGAATTACTTTCGCCTTTCGCCCTTCTCCTTAGCCCTCCCTGCAGTCTGTCTCCTCCCTAAAATTGCCCACCGGGCAATTTATTAACGGTCGGTCCCCTTTCTCCTTTTAGTTGGACCTCAGACCCTCAGACCTTCAGACCTTACAGTGAAACTCTGTTTTCAACTCTGTGCTGCACCGCAGGTGCTCTGTGGTAAAAAAGACGGAAGGCGGAAGCTGAAACCTGGACCGCAAGAAATTTGCCACAATGACCGAAAAGGATATAAACATATTATTGAAAAAAGGAGAAGGACTCACATCTGAGTTCAAGAGCTCGTTCAATAACGAGGTCATAGAAACTCTTGTAGCATTTGCCAATACCTCCGGAGGATCCGTCCTGGTTGGCATTTCCAATGATAAAAAGATATTGGGAGTTACAATCAATTCAGAATCTGTGCAGAATTGGCTGAATGAAATCAAGAGCAAAACATCTCCTGAAATAGTGCCACTGGCAGAAATTGTTAACTGTAAAGAAAAAATAATCATAGTCCTTACTATTCAGGAATACCCTGTAAAACCGGTTTCTACACGCAGCAGGTATTTTAAGCGAATTGCCAATTCAAACCATTTAATGAGTACGGATGAGATTGCCAATGAGCACCTGAGAACAATTAACAGTAGTTGGGATTACTATATTGATCCCGGTCATAGTCTTGACACTATTTCACTGGAAAAGGTCCGGAGTTTCATGCACCGAATAGAACAACAGACCGGGAATGATATTAAAATTGAACCACTCGAGTTTCTCAACAAGTTAGAAATCATTCGCCGTGGTCAGCTGACTTTTGGAGGATACCTTCTTTTTGTAAAGGAATATTGCCTGATAAGCGATCTTCAGGCAGGCAGGTTTAAGGGAGAAACCACCATCATTGACAGTCTCTCCTTGAATACCGACCTTTTTTCTGAAGTGGAAGAGATCTTCAGTTTTATCAAAAAGCACTTGATGGTTGAGTATATCATTACAGGAGAACCGCAACGTACCGAAAGGTTTGATTATCCGGTAGACGCAATTCGTGAAATTGTGATTAATATGGTGGTTCACAGGGATTACCGTGACAGCTCGGGCAGTATTATTAAAATTTTCGATGATCGGATAGAGTTTTTTAATCCCGGAAGGTTATACGGTGGAATAACCATTAGGGATTTATTATCAGGCAGCTATACCTCACAGTGCAGAAATAAGCTTATTGCAAGGACTTTTAAAGAAGCCGGGTTGATTGAACGATATGGATCAGGTATTCAGCGAATTCTGAATATTTGTAAAAACTATGGAATTATTCCTCCTGTTTTTGAAGAAGTTTTTAATGGATTTAAGGTCACTCTGTATAAAGAGAAGTCCAATGTCGTAGAAGCAGTCACAGATGTCCCAAAAGATGTCCCAAAAGATGTCCCAAAAGATGTCCCAAAAGAAAGGCGTGACCATATTCTGACATTGATAAGTGACAACAATAAAGTTACAATGTCAGAACTGGCTGGCTTATGCAAGGTTAACATGAAAACTATTAAACGGGATATTGAACATCTTAAAAACGTACAACTGCTAAAGAGAGTCGGAGGCAGAAAGTCCGGCAATTGGGTCATCATCCGGGAACATTGATTTTAGAAGAAGACCTGAAATCTGAAATCTGAAACAAGGAACCCTGAACCGAGTACCGCATCAGCAGGCCGGGCTCGCCGAAGGCAAACCCTGACACCCTGCGCCCTGCGCCCTGCGCTCTGAGCCCTGAGCCCTGCGCAATAAAGACATTCGGACCTCAGACCTAAACTAAACTACTCATGTCAAAATTTCTAATCACCGGCACCGCCGGCTTTATCGGCTTCCATCTGGCAAATGCGCTTCTTCAGAGAGGAGAAGAGATCGTAGGACTTGACAACATCAACGACTACTATGATGTGAACCTCAAGTACGCCCGGCTGAATGAGGCAGGCATAATGCGTGATGAAGTTGAATGGAATTCACCTGCCCGGAGCAAAAAATATGCCGGTTACCGGTTTGTCAGGATGGATCTTACAGACAGGGAGAACCTTACCCGGCTCTTCAGGTCGGAGAAGTTCGATTTCGTGATCCATCTTGCCGCCCAGGCCGGGGTGAGGTACAGCATTGACCATCCGGATGTATATATTCAGAGCAACATAGTAGGATTCTTTAATATCCTTGAAGACTGCCGGCATTATCCGGTGAAGCACCTGCTTTATGCCAGCAGCTCGAGCGTGTACGGCAACAATGAGAAGGTGCCGTTCAGCGAGGACGACAATGTTGACTATCCTGTCAGTCTTTATGCAGCAACCAAGAAGAGCAACGAACTGATGGCTTTCACTTACAGTCATCTATACAAGATCCCCGCCACAGGCTTACGTTTTTTTACTGTCTACGGTCCCTGGGGCCGTCCCGATATGGCAATCTGGAAGTTCACCGAAGCCATGCTGAACAACAGGCCCATACAGGTTTATGCTGAAGGCAAATTGCTGCGCGACTTCACCTATATTGACGATATTATAAATGGTGTGATTGCCATTTTGAATAAGCAGAAATCTGAAGAGCCTCCTGCGCTGATGAATATCGGCAATAACAATCCTGTTACTGTCAACACCCTGGTTTCGGAGATTGAACAAGCGCTTGGCCGTAAAGCCATTATAGAGTACCTTCCGATGCAACCCGGCGACGTAGAAAAGACATTTGCAGATATCGCCCGGATAAATGCCTTTTGCGGTTTCACTCCACAAACAGACCTGCGGGCAGGAATTAGAATGTTTTGCGAGTGGTTTCTGAAATACTCTGGATAATGTAGCAAAGAGTTTATAATTTATGGTTTATCGTGTTGGTCATATTGTCATGCAATTTATAACGATAAACCCTAAGTCCTGTGCCCTGTGCCCTGAGCTCTGAGCCCTGCGCCTTTAACTTTTATCTTTTTCCTTTTGTCTTGAGTAGATGCTGACCGCTGACCGCTGACCGCTGAATGCTGACCGCTGACCGCTGATCGCTGACCGCTGAACCATGAATGAGGAACAGGGAACGATGGAACGACTAAGAGACTCAGAGACGGAGTGACTAAGAGACAAAGACTTGGAATTTGGAACCTTGAACTTTAAACCTGATCAGGTTGTTCATTTATTAACTTTGTAAATCAAAAATAATATATAGAAAATGTCTCATTATATTTTTGAAGGGAAATATCAGGGTAAATCCAAAAGCGTTAGGATAAGACTTTTTCTTGTCCATTTTCAGGATGAGAACAAGGTTCATCTTATTTATTCCCCTCATCTGGACCTGACAGGTTATGGAAATAACTTAACTGAAGCCCAAAAATCTTTTGAAATAGTTTTTGAAGACTTCGTTGATTATACGCTTAAAAAGAAAACACTTGCGAAAGTACTGACTGGTTTGGGATGGGAATTGAAAGGTACTGAAAAACACCCGGAGAAGGTGATTGCACCCAGTGTTACCTCCATCATTAATGATAATAAATACGTTTCAGAAATTTTTGATAAATATTCTGTTAATACGTACCACAAGGAGGTAGGATTGCCTGTATAAACCTATAAAGGAATGCCTGCAGGGACGCTATCAGATATACCGGTAGTCAAATTCCGCAAGTTTCTTGAAAGTCATGGATTAAGAGTTATTAAAGATACAAGAGGAAGAGGTGGTCATGAAAATTGGTCTAAGTCAGGAATGGACAGACCAATCACTATTCAAACCCATATCGACTCAGTTCCGGAATTTATCGTCAAGCAGGTATTGCGTCATCTGAAGATCGACAGGGAAATATTCTTCACAGAGTACGACAAGCTTTAAATAAACTGGTAATTGAACATGCAAGGATTCCTTACATATTGAATTATTTGTCTTTCATCCCGTCATCACTTTTGTCTTTTATCTTGAGTAAATGCTGAACGCTGAACCCTGAATATTTCCTTACTTGCACAAATTAGCACCCCGGGCACTGTTGTGTGTCGAAATAAATACTGACTAATCTTAACTATCTTTGCTATAGAATATTCCACTGGAGAATATGGATCAAAAGGAAAAGATAAAAATATATGAGCAGCTCAGCTGGGATTACAGCATCCCGCCAGAAGATATAGAGGCTGTCCTGAAAGGTAACAAGGCACATGCAGGTCACTTTACACAGGAGAAGCTTTTTATAAGAATGCTTGAATCATATCCATGGTTTACTGTCATACAGCTGTTTACTGTTGACGAGATACAAAGATTGCTCACGAACCGGGTTGTGAGCAGGCTAAGATCAGCATCATTACGCAAAAAATATGAATTTGTCAGGCATAGACTTCAACAAATTATACCGACTGCAGGATAGGTTCCTCTCCTGGTGGCATAGTCTTGGCTATCCGTTCTATCTGACGGGAGGAACTGCTCTGGGACGATTCTATCTAAATCATCGTTTTAGTGAAGATCTTGATTTTTTCCTGAATTGCGATACACACTATTCGAAGTATATTGAAGACATAAAGAACAAAATCACAGCCCATTTTACGGTTAACATTAACCAATCACTTTTTACAGAAGATTATACCCGTTTTTTTATTACGGAAGAGGGCATTAATCTTAAAGTTGAGTTGATAAATGATGTTGCTTATTACGCAGGAAAACCTGCAATTTACAAGTACGGTAATATTGACACGCCGTTGAATATACTTGCGAACAAACTGACTTCAATCGTAGGCCGTGATGAGCCCAAGGATTTGTTTGATATTTTTCACATTGCATGCAGCTATGATTTCAATTGGCGGGAAATATTCTATCATGCCAAGCAAAAAGTGGTGATAAATGAACTGGATGTGGAGGAGCGACTGATTTCATTTCCGATTGAATGGTTTCAGAATATTAACTGGCTGGTTACCCGGCCTGACATTGGATTAATGCGAACAACGATAAGGCAGATAGCTGACGATTTTCTTCTTGGCACGGAAAACTCTCTGGGGAAGGGTCATATACCAATAGAAATGGCTGTACCCCTGCGCCTTTAACTTTTATCTTTTTCCTTTTGTCTTTTATCTTGAGTAAATGCTGAACGCTGAGCCGCTGAACGCTGAACCTCATTTAATCATTCCTCACGGTCAAACAGATACGGGGAAAATACTATATTATGTTTAACAAACATTATCTTTGTAAAACATAATAAATAACATGTTTGTAAACAGGAAAACTGAAATTGAAAGACTGAAGTTGGTCTTAAAGAGCAGCAAAGCCAGTCTTGTTGTTATATACGGTCGTCGCCGCTGTGGCAAGTCCACCCTGATAAGACGTTTAATGAGCAGAGATTCGGTTTATTTTTC
>JBAQCK010000104.1:0-32045 GCA_049294075.1 Bacteroidales bacterium
TAACCACCCTCGGCGCCGTCCCTGAAAGCAGACGCGTGGTTATAAGCAAGCCTTATATCAAAGATTTTTGTATCGTAGGCTAAGCTTAAATTAATCAAATGCCTTGGGGAGCCCGGTATCTGAAGTTTCTCCTCTTCTCTTCCTTCTACAGTCACATCTGTAAGCCTGGAATAATTATAAGTATAGTTTGCATAGAATGAAAAATTACTCAGGAATGACGGCAGGAAAGTCAGACGGCGGGAAAATGTTCCTTCTAATCCCATCAGGACTCCATTTCCGACATTTCGGGGCTGTAAAAGTTTCCATGCACTTAACGTTCCATTATAATCATACTGGTAATCATCATCTATAGTCATTGCTACCACATTGTCAAGTTTCTTATAGAAAAGTCCTCCCGAAAAAATCCCGATATTATTAAAGTAATACTCGGCGAGAAGGTCAAAATTCATGGCGTTTGTCGGCTTAAGATCAGGATTCCCGATTGACAGTTCGCTGTCATCGGCGTTAATCTCCCTGTAAGGAACGAGGTCGAAGTAATTAGGGCGCGCCAGAGTATTGGTCCAGGCGAGCCTGACGTTCAGATTTTTGTCCGGAGAATATTTCAGATGTATCCCTGGGAGTATGTTCAGATAAGTATCTTCAACTTTATCTGTTTTCTCAAGCCATTCCTCGCGCGGATCATTCTCATCAATGAAATGTTGATATCCCGAATAATTAAGTATGGAGTTTTCAAGTCTGACACCGGCAAGATAAGTAAATCTATCCCTTACCTGACCTGAGTACATGGCATAACCTGAAACCAGTCTTTCTGATGCCGTGAAATTACCTGCCTGTTCTTCAATGACCTGTCTTTTTTCGTATGAGCTGGAGTTTAAGTCAATGTTCCCAACAAATTCATTCAGGGGAAAGGTTCCGATGTTATAATTTCCAGCCATGAACCTGTCATCAGAAAAATCCTTGCCTGCCGAAAGTGCATTTGCCAGAAACAGATTCTCGTCTGCAGGGCTATATTCAAAAAAATCATTTTCACGCGTTTTATTTTTCCCCCGGTAGCGGAAGCCCGATTTAAGCTTTCCTGAAAGCAGAGGTAGTTCTGCATTCAGGGAAAAGTTTAAATCTGTTTCCTTTGTTAACTGGTATTCCTCCGTTAGTTCATTGATCCCGTACTCATTATTGAAGTCAGAATAAGAGGCCTGCGGAATTACAACCGGTTCCCTGAGGTTTTCCTGAAGATCGGGGATCGTGAGCACAACATCTTCGACACTAAAACCCAGATATCTTTCATTTGGTCTTTCTTCAGATGCTCTTGAATAGGCGGCTGACCAGTCGATATTCATAGTCCCGATCAGGTGATCTCCTCCCAATCTGAAATTCATCATTCTCTGATCCTCGAGCCTTGCATCCCTTGTATCGGAAGTACCGGCTTTAATCTGGCGGATAACTTCCCCGGAATAAATCTCTCCGGTAGCAGGTTCAATATCTTTTACGCGCAGCCGGTAGCGATTTTCATAATCGTTTCTCCAATTGTAAATTCCTGAAAAGAAGATCCGGTTATTTTTGTTGAATTCATAATCGGTTGACATGGAATAACTCTGTCTGAGCCTGGTAACAAAATATTGCCTTATTTCAAAATTGGAAAGGTAAGCTGTCGCGTCCTCATTATTCTCATCGGAATAGTCCCATTCAGCTTCAATATCATGAGATTCCATCGGATTATTGAAGACTGAAGCATCAAGGACCAGACCCAGCTTATCGTTGACAAAACGATTTGAGAATGTAATATTGCTCTTAACCGGGAATTTTCCTGAAATAAAATTGTAACCTGAACCAATTGTTCCACTGAATACGGGACCTGATGATGCCGTTTTTGTGATAAGGTTGATTGATCCGCCTATGGCATCTGCATCCATATCCGGAGTAAGGGCTTTATTTACTTCTATTGTCTGTATCATATCTGAAGGAACCAGATCCAGCTGGATGTATCTCTTTTCAGCTTCAGCTGAAGGTATACGTTCGCCGTTTATTGTCACTGAATTCAATTCGGGTTGTGTTCCTCTTATAACGCCGAACCGTGCCTCACCCTGGTCATACATCATATTAATGCCGGTCAGACGCTTAAGCGCGTCCCCGATATTTGCATCAGGGAACCTTTCAATCTGCTCGAAAGAAACAATGTTTGTAATATTGAGGTTAGACCTTTGCGCACTCAGAGCTTTTGATTCACCAACAATCCTTTCACTGATCACAACCTCATTAAGGTCCACTCCGGCGTTTAAGGTATAGGCAACCACTTCATGAACACCTTCTTGTAATGTAACTTTGTTCGTTAAAGGCTTACAACCAATAAAACTGACATTTACATCGTAAGTCCCTGCCGGTATATCTTTAATAATGAAATAACCGTTTACATCCGTCGCGGTTGTCACATTAACTTCCGGCACAAAAACATAGGCTCCGGGTAGTGGTTTTTTATCATTATCGGTAACATTTCCGCTTAAAATTGCTTTCTGAGCATCCAGGCTCAGGACTGTTACAGTCAGAAACAATATAATTAATCTGATCTTTTTCATCTTCTTTACTTTTTGCCGCAAATGTATTTTCACGAGGGAAAAAGATCAGCTAAAAACCTATTAAATAAATATTAAGTAATTATTACATAGTGTCTGATCAGATCAGATGTCAGTATCAGCAACAAGCAAATTATCATGATTATCAGACTTTAGACTACCGGGGCTGTTTTTTTAACCGCGTTATTATTTCCATCTGCCAGGAATAATTATTAACATATATTTAATCATATTGTAACCAACTGAATATATGTTAATTAATATTTTTGCCCGGTTAAATTAAATGTTAGGATGGAAAAGTACATGTTTATATATCTTAAAACAGGCGGTGGTCATTATGCTCCGGCAAAAGCAATTGCTGAAACAATAAAGAACATTCGGAGCACAGAAATTGAGATTATTCTTCATGACGGACTTTCAGACACCCGGCCTTATATAAGAAAGATTATTCAGGATGGCTATAAGAATTCAGTAAACAGAGCATTATGGTCATTTGAAATGCTTTATGCAATCGGTAAAATAAAACCTGTTACGAAAGTCTCAACAAGAATTACCGCTCACTTCATCAAACCCGCAATCAGTAAGGTTATACTAAAAGAAAAGCCTGACAAGATCATAATCTATCATTTCTTAATGATCAGGCCCGTGAATGAAATACTGCGTGAAAACAATATTAAAACTCCTGTGGTTGTAGTTGTCACTGATCCTTTTACTGCTCCCTCAGGCTGGTTTCTTATAAAAGATCAGAAATATATAGTTTTCAGCGATATTCTTAAAAAAAAGTGTATCAAAATGGGTATCAATAGTAAGAATATACAGGTATTCCCATTTGTTCTGGATCATAAATTTTCAATTCTTTTAAATAATAGTTCAAGGCTCCGGGTGAGAAAAGAACTGGGCTTCAGAGAGGACTCGAAAATAATCCTTATTATGGGTGGTGGTGATGGAATGCCCAGGGGTGAGAAAATTTTCAGGACCCTGATCGCGGCCGGCATTGATGCTGAAATTGCTGTTGTATGTGGGAGAGACAGTCTTCTTTTTAAACAGTTGACTGAGCTGAAAGAAAAAAATAAACTCGATAACACAAGAATCTTTGGATTCATTGATTTTACTTATGCACTCATACAGATATCAGATATTGTTATCACCAAAGCCGGGGCTTCTGTATGCATGGAAATTTTGCTGGCAGAAAAGGTCCCCATTATCAATAACTATATATGGGAGCAGGAAAAAGGCAATATGGAATTTGTCTGTAAAAGCAGTATGGGGATTTATAAAAAGAATCCCCGGCAGTTACCGGATCTGGTAAACAAGCTTCTTAGTAATAAAGAATATTACAATCTGTTGATCAATAATATAAGAAAAAATATGATCAGGAACGGGGTTGAACAGGTCTCACAGTATATCATGAATTACAATTAAAACTACTCCATAATGAATTTATTAATTATATCCGACTTGCATATTGACACTGGTGATAAATTAGGTATTTTTCAGTGGAATGATGACGAGTTCATAGGTTGTATTGAGAAGTTCAGGGAACTATATTCGGTTAACAAAATAATATTGAATGGCGATATTTTTGAGCTTTTGAAATACTCTTTTTATGAAATCAGAAAGGCCAGACCGTTATTGGTCAGATATCTTCTGAATAGTAAATTCATTATTCTGAAAGGGAATCATGATATTTTGAATACTATTGGTAAAGAATTTTACAGAATCACAAATTCAAGCGGACAGGTTATCCACATTGAACATGGTCATAATGCGGATTGGCTTAATGGAAATTTCCTGGGCAGATTATTAGGGCAGTTTATTTTCTTTTTACTGAAAAGAATGTCAAATATAAAATACATGACGGAACTTTACTTTAATATTCTGAAGCGTAATGAAGGAATAAGTGTTATTCCAAAGAAATATAATACCCTCAATTATCTTACATATGCGCTCAGAAAGCTGAAAGAGTGTGACGTACTGATACTTGGGCACACACACAAACTTGAATCTCATCATACATATTATATGAACAGGAAAAAGCGTTATATAAACTGCGGCTCATGTTCTCTTGGTCGTTTTGAAGGAATTATTCTGAATACTGAAACTCTGGAATATGACCTGATCAAGGAAACGATCGAGTCGCTGAGAAAATCAAATTCTATGACATATGCCGGTTAAGAAATTCAGCCGGTTACCCTCAATACAGACAGAATCCTTTGTCCCTTCATGAATGATCGACAGGAAAGACCTTTTGGATATATGCAAAGGGTTTGATTCTTCAATAATGAGTACATCCCACGGGGCAATCTGAAGCTTTTGGCGGGAATCCACATTTTTTCCTGTTATCAGTTCCTTTCCTTCCTTATAGGGGTAAACAAACTCCTGTGGCTCTGATGAATAATTGTAATAGTAACGAATAGTGTTGTTGTCGTCATTTTTACCTGATTTGGTTATCAATGGCCAGCCAAGATCCTGATCGGGAGTTTTAAGGTTGAGTCTTTCAAGTTCACTCAATATTATCTTCTCCTGAATCGCATCGGAAACCATGCAGCCCTCATACAATAGTCCGCCTTTGCCGAAATTATTACGGGTTATGGCCGGATATTCCCCGAAATAAGGGTGATCGTAAAAAGCAACAGGTTCTGCCTTATCGCAGACAAGGTACTCTGCCCAGGTATTGACTTTGTTATCCTGTGCTCCAACCCCGAAGGGATCACCCTTTAACTCCATCGACCTGAAGTTGGTGAACTCCTGGTAGTAAAACCCGCATGCTTCCCTCAAAGGACCGGGAGCCATAACAGGCCTCACCATTGAATTCTCATCACAGAAACCCGACTTGAACTGCATGACCACATGCCCGCCATTCTTTACGTAATTGCTGATCCTGTTCAGCAACTCATCACTTGCAATGTACAGGGAAGGGATAATAACCAGATCATATTTTGCCAGATCGGCATTTTCGGGAAAGATGAAATCCACACCTACGTTGTTCCGGTACAGGATCCTGTGAAACTGGGCCACCAGATTATTCCTGTAAAAATCGTTCCCCGAGCTTTCCCATGCTGATCCGCCCTGGTCAAAGGGCATGAAATTGAGCGCTTCGTTTGAATCGTGACTGAACAGGATTGCCACCTTGTTTTGCTTTTTCAGATTGACAAGCTTTTTGCCGATGCGCTTAAGTTCCTGAGCAGTCTTCGTGACTTCGGCATAGGCCCGGTTAGGCTGAAGGTCGTGTGAAAGCACTCCCTTCCAGTAGGTTTCCTGCCCGTAATGAATGGAATGCCAGTGCCAGTATTCAACCATATTAGCACCGGAACCGAGATGGGCGTAAACGTTCTGGCGAAGCTGACCGGGATAAGGCGGCTGCTGTATCCTTGAGTTCCATCCAATTGTCTGGGCATTGGTTTCTGTAATAATGTAGTTCAGACCGTTTTTTACGGAACGGAAGTAATCACCGGCAAAGGCAATTTCAGTTCCTGTAAGCCGATCCTGCTGGTCGTGATAGACATTCACGGCCATCATGTCCATATATTTAGAGCTTTCAAGCTGATCGACATCCTGGACCGCCGGCATAAAGCATTGCATCACAAACTGGTCATTCCTTTTGTATTCGCGAACGATCTCCGACTGCCATTTCAGGAAATCCGCCACGGCTTTCCTGTTGAAACGTTCCCATTCAAGTTTGTATCCCGTGTTTGTAATTCCGTCGCGCGGGGCCAATTCATCCCAGCTGCTGATGTTCATTCCCCAGTACTGGAGCCCCCAGACCTTGTTCAGGTTTTCCGGAGTACCGAATTTATTCTTCAGGTAGCTTCTGAAGCCCACATTGAAATCGTAGTTGTTCACATCCCGCGAGGTAGTTTCATTATCAACCTGAAAACCCACTATTCCCGGGTGACTGGCATAGTGTTCCATCATTTTACGGATAATCCGTTCACAATAGAACAGATAAGCAGGGCTGGTTATATTCATATTCTGCCGGATGCCGTAATAGGCCCTGTCGCCTTTCTGGTAGCTGAGAAGCACTTCAGGATGCTTGTTCCAGAGCCAGGCAGGAATTGAATAGGTAGGCGTACCGAGGATCACTTTGATCCCGGCGGCATGCATTTTATCAATTATCCTGTCCATCCAGGCAAATTCAAATTCGCCCTCCCTGGGTTCAAACAGGCTCCATGTCGATTCTCCGACACGGACAACCGAGATCCCTGCATCTTTCATCAGCCTGATATCCTCATCAAGCCTGTCTGCAGGCATGTATTCGTGATAATAGGCCACGCCATAGAGAATGTTGTCAAACCTTGACTGGGCTTCTCCTGCCGCAACGGGCAGCAATAAAAGCAGTGACAGAAGCAATTTGTATTTCATGGTTTTGAGTATTTTGGTGTTTCCCGTACAATGGGTTCAATTTACGGTTTTTACTTTCACGCGACTACCGGTTATTGCTTAATCCGGTCATTTCCGGATATCACCTCTTCAGCTCTTCGAATCCCTTTCCATAGACGCCCATGACGTTGGCTACGGTTATGAATGCCTTGTCGTCGATACTCTTTATTATCCGGTATAAATCGCTGGCCTCCTGTTTTCTGACGAGTGTTATTATGACCTTCTGTGGTTCCTTCGTATACCAGCCTGTACCGTCGATAACAGTAACTCCCCTTCGCATTGTGGAAGTAATCTGATCGGCTATCCTTTCATAATGCCTCGAGAATATTAATATCTGAACCGACTGCCTGTTGCCGGAGAGAATGGCGTCGAGAGTATAGGCCTGTATTGCCATTGTAACGAAACCATAAACCATGGTCTCTATCCTTTGAGCCGATTCCAGGTTTGAGAGGACGATATATGAGGAACTTATAATAATTACGTCGCAGAGAAGGATGACCCTGCCCGGGCTGACATTGCGGTATTTGGTTACCATCATGGCAATTATATCCGTCCCTCCCGTGCTGCCTCCCCGGGTAAAAATTATTCCAAGACCGGTACCGCAAAGCATACCTCCGATTATGGCTGACATGAATTTTTCCTGGACCACGGCAGCCGGGATCAGCGGTTGCAGGACAGTAAGCATAATCGCTGACAGCACCACTCCGTAAATTGTTTTAATGCCGAAACTCTTTCCAAGGATCTTTAGGGCAATAAGAATCAGAACCACATTTATTGCGAAGTAGGTATAACCCATGGGAATGCCTGTGGCATAAAAGACAATAGCAGCAATTCCAGAGACGCCGCTGCCCGATATCTGGTGAGGCAGAAGAAAAGCGGTCCAGGCTACAGATATTACAAGCAGTCCTAACGCTATCACGACATAAGTCCTGACATTGTCAAAAATTGTATGCTTAACCATAAGTGTTGCGAATTTCCCGTAAAGGTATATTTAGGGTTAAACACTTCCAAAAAGATATTCTGGGGGAACCGGTTCGGGTAAAACTCTGTAAAACAGGTTTGCAGGCGGAATTTTGTCAGGGCGACTATCTTATGAAGTTTTTTTAAGCCTGAAAGTCCCGATTTTGAAGTATTCGCACCTATTTGATGAATTTACTTGACTTTGGCTGAGTTTTTGAGTATCTTTACATTATGAAACCTACATGATTGATCAAACGCAGACAAGAATGAATATTTTTTGTTTTCAATCATGCGTGGTTCTTCCGCACTACGGGAACCTTTAAAAATAATTACCATACGGATGAAAGATGAATTGACAATACCCGATCATATTCCTGATAACGAGGAAGAAGATTTAAGAAGGGAAGAGGGCTTAAAAGCTGCAGCATTACGCAGGGAAAAGTATTCCCTGGTCAGGGATAAACAAGCAAAGGATAATAACGAAGCAATTACAAAAAGGCTGGCGAGAGAAAAGAAAAACACGGGTGAAGAAAAAGAGTAGTTCAAAATTCACCCCCACCGGTTCAGTTATCATTCTACCTCCAGAAAAAGATCCTTCTGGTTTCAATTAACCGGCAGGTATTCTTTTACAATAAATCCCCGTTTTATTAATCCGGGTATCGCATCTGCATGAGGCGGATTCAAGCATATCGGACAACACAAATTAAGAAACTTACACATTATGATAACTGCCACTGTATTATTGCTTTTGATGCTTTTTGCCGGGATCCGTTTCTCAAAGAAACACAGGAGAATACGACACCAGCAATGGCATGTGAGAGATTGGATAAAAACAATAAAAGGTAATTTAATAACCAGTAAAAGCAAAAACTCTTAAGATACCCGGAGGTCATATTGTTATTCCAATAATTTGGCAGAGGCTTCTTCTGCCCATTTAATCAAAGCTGAAGTCTCCTCAGAATTCAACTTTGCATCCCTGTGGATCAGCAAATATGACTTCAGGGGCATTTTACCTGACCCTACCTCGTCCTTAACGTCTTCGAGCAATCCTGTTTTTTCACGATTGCTGTAAGCTTCCCATTCGGAAAAGTTCAAGTGCGACTTTCCTTCACGGATATGATTTGCAAGTAACCAGGATGAAGGTGCCAGCTTTGCATACCACGGAAACTGAACCTGGTTTGAATGGCAGTCAAAACAGGATTTTTTTACCTGGTCCAGTACAGGTCCTGCTACCAGATTGCTGTTTGCAATGCTGTTTTTATCTTCAGGAATATTTTCAGGAATTCCTGATGGGACAAACTGTATGGCAATGAACACCAATGCCAAGGTAATCAATATTTTCTTAGATGCTTTCATCTGTATGGAAAGGTTTCATTTAAAACTAATTCAGCAGGGTACATCGATCCGCTCTTCTGCCCGCTTTGGCTAACCGGTGAACCCTGGATAAATAAAAACCCGGGAATTATCACCAGAAGAATAATGGATACTGAAATTTTCATGATTTAAGGAATTTATACAAATATAAACAAAACGTTAAATCCGGTAATATTGAACACCATATTTCTATTTAAAGGGAGGAGCCAAATCCGGAATGATTCTGTTACGGATTGTGACACAATATTTGATAACCGGGTAGTCAGGAAAATAAAATTGACTTTGCCCGGATCAGGGTGTACCTTTGATTGTCATGACTGGTTAACTAATAGATCCCGGGATGGCAGCAAATATCGATTTGCCGGAGAACAGTGCAAATAAGTATTCTGATAATACTTATCTTTAAACAAACCTGAAAACATGACAAGAACTCTATTTACTATTCTGATATCCATTGCATTAGATCTTAATATTGCAGCGCAGGATAAGCTATTTACTGCCTCGGATTACCTCAACAGGGAACTGTCGCCTAAATCCATTACAGGTCTTTCATGGAGAACAGGGCATGATGCATTCACATGGATAGAAAACCTTAGCCTGATCCAGAAAACTGTTCAAGAGCCGTCAAAAGCTGATACGATTCTTAAACTTGAATCCCTTAATTCAAAAATGAAGGAATTGAAGCAGAATGAACTCCGGCAGTTTCCTTCAATTTCATGGATTGGCAGGGACAGTTTTTATTTCAGGGATCAGAACAGGATTTTCCTGTACGATCTCTCAGCCTCGAAACTCACTAAAGTAAATGAATTTGACAGCTCCGGAGAAAATGTGACAATCAGCGACAAGAGTCTCAACGTTGCCTGGACCATCGAAAACAACCTGTTTGTTGCTTTAAACGGAGAAACCATTAAGGTTAACGGCGGAGAGAACAAAGACATAGTTTACGGCCAGATCCCTTCGCGGAACGAATTCGGTATCAATGCCGGTATTTACTGGTCGCCCGACGGAAAACGCATTGCCTTTTACCGGATCGATCAAAGCGAGGTTACCGGTTACCCCCTTGTCGATATTTCAGGCCGTATTGCAGAATCCTCACCCATAAAATACCCTATGGCAGGAATGAAAAGCGAGAAGCTGAAACTGGGTGTTTATGATCCTCAGCAGAATGAGACAGTTTACCTTCAGACGGATGGTCCCGAAAATCAGTACATCACTTCAGTGACCTGGGATCCTTCATGCCGGTTCATTTATGCCGGGATACTGAACCGCGACCAGAACCATCTAATGGTGAATAAATATGATGCTGTTACAGGAAAGCTGGTGAAAGACCTGTTTGAAGAAAGGAACGACAGATATGTAGAGCCCTTGCATGAACTGTATTTTTTTCCTGACGACGATTCAAAATTCATCTGGCAAAGCCGCCGCGACGGCTGGAATCATCTTTACCAGTACGATACTGATGGCAATCTTCTGAAGCAGATAACAAAAGGAAAATGGGAAGTGTTGAACCTTATCGGATCCGATCCGCAGGGCAGTTCGCTATTATATGAATCAACGATGGAAAGTCCGCTTGAAAAGCATCTTTACAGAACTGAAATAAAGACAGGAAAAACAGAAAAGATCACATCCGGAGAAGGAGCGCACAGCATAGTTGCTCCGGAAAGCATGAACTTTTTCCTGGATGTGTTCAGCGGGCTGCAAATGGCAAGAGCATACTATCTGATCGACAGTAAGGGGACAAAAATTTCAACTCTCCTGGAAGATGCTGATCCATACAAAGGATACCTTACCGGGGAGATGTCTATCTTCTCCATTAAAGCTGATGACGGGATCAACGATCTCTGGTGCCGCCTTATCAAGCCCGTGAATTTTGATCCTGCTCTTAAGTACCCGGTATTTGTTTATGTATACGGAGGTCCTCATGCACAGATGATAACAAAGTCGTGGACGGGCGGAGCCGGATTTTTCCTGAATTATATGGCACAGCAGGGTTATTTGGTATTCACTCTCGACAACCGCGGCTCATCTAACAGGGGATTTGAATTTGAAAGCATTATTCACCGGCAGCTCGGCGAAACAGAGATGGCAGATCAGATGGCAGGGATCAGGTATCTGAAAACCCTCGGTTATGTTGATGCTGACAGGATAGGCGTGAACGGCTGGAGCTATGGAGGATTCATGACCATAAATCTGATGCTTAGCAATCCCGGGGTATTTAAAACTGCCTGTGCAGGCGGACCGGTGATCGATTGGAAATGGTATGAAGTGATGTACGGCGAGCGTTATATGGATACACCATTGAAAAATCCGGATGGGTACACGAAATCATCTCTTTTAAACCATGCCGGCAATCTTGAGGGAAAGTTGCTTATAATTCACGGCACCAACGATCCCACTGTGGTCTGGCAAAACAGTCTTGCATTCATTGATGAATGTATAAAGCAGGGAAAGCAGGTCGATTATTTTGTTTATCCGGGTGCCGGGCACAACATGACCGGCAAGGCAAGAGTCCATCTTTTTGAAAAGATAGCCGGGTATTTCAATGACTATCTTAAATGATTGGCAAAGCTGGTGAAGAGATTTTCCCACAATAAAAATCCGATCCTGAATGACTGGCTTTCTCAGGTGATTGTGAAGTTTTCAGAGGTTTTATGAAACCTGACTGAAGGAAATGTCTCCTGAATTACTTTAATCATCCAGTCACTATCCGCAAAAAAGACAGGTGCATTTTCCTTATCATAAGCTATAAAGCTTGCTTTCCTTTTAAGAAACTCGTTTAATTCCTTTGGATCATCAAAATTAAACCACAGTGCCTTCACAAAAGGAAGAAGACGGAAATCACAAGAAGCACCATATTCATGTTCAAGTCTGAATTTTATCACATCGAACTGAAGCTCTCCCACTGTTCCTATTATTTTCCTGTTTCCGGGTTGCTGGAGGAACAGCTGGGCAAGTCCTTCATCCGTTAACTGCCTGATTCCTTTTTCAAGCTGCTTGCTCTTTGACGGGTCAAGATTTATGACCTCTCTCAATAACTCCGGTGCGAAATTGGGGACCCCCTTAAAATGCAGAACCTCACCTTCGGTAAGAGTATCCCCTATTTTCAGCGATCCTGTATCGTACAAACCTATTACATCACCCGGATATGCCTCGTCTATAGTGCTTTTTGAATTAGCGATAAATGATGCAGAGGAAGAAAACCGCATTTTTCTTTTTAACCTGGGATGATAATACATGCTGTTCCTCTGAAAAACGCCGGAACAAACTCTCATAAATGCCATCCTGTTACGATGTTTGGGATCGAGATTTGCATGGATCTTGAAAATGTACCCGGTAAAATCAGGTTCATCAGGTCTGACAACGCGTTCATGTGCTTCTGACCGGGTTGGCGACGGAGCTATTTCAATAAAAGTCTCAAGCAACTCGAGTACACCGGTATTATTAAGGGCACTCCCGAAGAATACAGGGGCAAGATATCCTTCAAGATAAAGGTTGAGCTGAAAAGACTCGTACAGATCAGCAGCAAGATCTATTTCTTCCCACAGGCGGCTTAATGTTGCCTCTCCGACAAATTCCTTGAGCACAGGATCAGATATATTGCCGGTTTCAACGAGAAGCTCCGATAAATTGCTCTTTTCAGGAGTGTAAAGTTGTATGTTCTCCTTGAAAATATTGTAAACACCCTTGAAATTACTGCCCCTTCCTGCAGGCCAGGTAAACGGCGATACTGCAATTTCCAGTTCTTTTTCCAGCTCTTCCAGAAGTTCGAAAGGTTCCTTTCCCTCCCTGTCCATTTTGTTTACAAAGATCATTACCGGAGTTGCTCTCATCCGGCATACCTCCATTAATTTCCGGGTTTGTTCCTCCACCCCTTTTGCGCTGTCAATGACAAGTATTACACTATCGACAGCTGTCAGCGTACGGTATGTATCCTCGGCAAAGTCTTTATGCCCCGGAGTATCCAGTATGTTTATCTTTGTTCCGTTATATTCGAAACTCATGACTGAGGTAGCCACAGAAATGCCTCTCTGTTTCTCTATCTCAAGGAAATCAGACGTAGCTGTTTTCCTGATTTTATTACTTTTTACAGCCCCTGCAACATGGATTGCACCGCCAAAGAGAAGCAGCTTCTCTGTAAGAGTTGTTTTGCCCGCATCGGGATGCGAAATGATGGCAAAAGTCCGCCTTCTTTTTATCTCATCAATTATTCCCACAAACAAATTTTATTTGCAAATCAGAAGCTGGTTCAGGTTTTGTTAATGAATTTCCTGTTCGCGCCGGATTTATTCCATTCGCCCCGGCTCCGGTGTTTCTGATACTTTCTGTTTTTTGTTTTTCCAACCGTGGAATCCGGTTTTGAGTCCCTTGTTCCCCGATTTCTAACATTTGCCCCGCCTGCAGTCTCCGGGAGACTGACAATATTGACTTTATAACCGATCAGTTTTTCGATCCTCTGCATTTTGGCCTGATCTGATCTGTTAACGAGTGTTACCGCGATACCTGTTTTTTCAGCACGGGCAGTACGCCCGACCCGGTGTACATAATCCTCTGCATCTGACGGGACATCATAATTTATTACCATGTTGATATCCTTGACATCAATCCCTCTGCTCAGAACATCAGTTGCAACCAGTACACGGCATTGACGCGAACGGAACCTTATAAGCATCTCTTCCCTTTCATTCTGTTCAAGCGCCGATGAAATACCTTCAACCAGATATTTTCCCGAGCGCAATCCCCTCACAACATCAGACACTTTCTTTTTTGTGGATGTGAAAATCAGGACGCTCTGGTGATCGGGATTTTCACTAAGGAGGGAATTAATCAGGGGTATTTTCTGGCTTTCTTCCAGATGATATACACTTTGCATGACACCATCGGCTGGTTTCGACATCTCTAGCGATATCTCCACCGGATTTTTCATTATCTTCCTTGACAGCGACCTTATCCTCTGAGGAATGGTTGCGCTGAACATGAGAGTCTGGCGTACCGCGGGGATATGTGAAATTATATGCATGATATCGTCATAGAATCCTATGTCGAGCATGCGGTCGGCTTCATCAAGTACCAGCATCTCTATCCTGTCAAATCTGACATAACCCTGGGTAAGATGCGAGATCAGTCGCCCGGGGGTAGCCACAATCATGTCGGCTCCCTTTGAAAGAGCGATCTTCTCCTGTTCCCAGCCGCTGCCGTCTCCGCCTCCGTAAACAGCTATGGATGTAATGTTTAATGTATAGGCAAGGCCAAGGATCTGCTGATCGATCTGGATTGCCAGTTCACGGGTCGGAACCAGTATTAGTGTATGGGTATGTTCAGGACGTTTCCTGCAAATGTCATTCATAACAGGTAGCAGAAACGCTGCAGTTTTCCCTGTACCTGTCTGTGCGGAGGCAATAAGGTCTCTGCCGGCCATAATAACCGGAATAGCTTTTTCCTGTATAGGCGTGGTTTCGCTGAAACCCATATATTCAATTGATTCCAGCAATTCCGGGATCAGACCCAAATTTTCAAATACCATAAAGGTTCTGTGATTTTCTTAAATTCATGAAAGCCGGCAAAGTTAGTGAAAAATGCCGTATCAACAAAATTTCCTTGTATGTGATGAGATATCAGTGCCTTAAATCCTGAAATGATCCCGGAAATGAAATTGGCAGAAAATGCAGGATATCCTGTAATTCTGAGAAATACAATAATTACTGACAGGGATAAGTTATAATCTTATAGAAAGCCCGGGGTTAAAAACATTTGTTGATATGACTTTTATAGAGATCTGTAAGCACAACCGGTTGAAGGGAATTATTATAAAAACACTTTTGGTTATTGTGATCCTGCAAACTCTTGCAAGTTGCGCCACACAAAATAAGTCCGGAAAGCACCGCCAAATTCCATGTCCGTGTGAAACGAATTTCAGAAGATGATTCTGATTTATGCTTAATATCATCCCGGAAATATAAGTTGTGCAGTCCCTTTTCCCATTTATTCGCAATAAATTAGTGTAATTTTATTATCCGAAACTCATATTTGGCAATATAAAGCGTTTGGTTTAAGTACTCCTGTCTATAAATTTGATTGTTAATTAATTAACAAAACCTTAGCCGAATGAAAACTTTTACAGGATTTCTTTTCATGCTGATAGTTTTATCAGCCGGTTTGGTTTCCTGCACTAAAACCGATGACGGATCAACAGATACCGAAGGAGCCTGGTCGGTTTTTGCATGGAACGACCTTGGGATGCATTGTCTGAATCCAAGCTATGACAAGCTTGTTATACTTCCTCCGTACAACAACGTAATGGTTCAGGTTGTCAAAAGGGGCTCTCCGCCTGAAATTGTCACGGCCGGAATCACTGTGGAATATAAGCTGACAGGCAACAGCACATCATACAACAAAAGATCATATGGTGGATTCTGGGATAATGCCAATAAGCTATTTGGTGCAAGCCCTGCCCATGATATTGGTCTTAAAGGAAAGGGCCTGACAGGGGAGATGACAGCATCCGGAAATTATTTTATTGCCGAAGGAATTCCTGTTGTGCCGGTTAATGACAACAACACCTGGAATCCTTATCAGGTAGCCGAAATAACTGTAAAGGACGGGGCAGGCAAAATACTCGCTGAAACCAGAGCCACAGTCCCGACATCGGATGAACTAAACTGCGCAAAATGCCATGGAGCGAATGCCTTTGATGATATCTTGTCGGAACACGATTCAGAGCATGGGACTACCCTTTCAGCCGCAGCCAGCAAGCCGGTTCTTTGCGCATCATGCCATCCGAGTCCGGCGCTTGGAATAAATACCGGATCCGCGAAGTATTTGTCGCAGGCTCTTCACGGTTCACATTCATCAAGAGGTGCATCATGCTATGATTGTCATCCGGGGGCAACGACGAAATGCAACAGAAGTATTGCTCACACTTCAGATAATGGCAGCTGTACAAATTGCCATGGAAGTATGGCAAATGTTGCCTCCACAATTGCCGCCGGAAGGATACCCTGGGCATCAGAACCGGCATGTGCATCCTGCCATGAGGACGTAACAGGAGTCAGTACAGGAACAGCATTATACCGCAATTCACAGGGGCATGGCAGCATGTATTGCAGTGCATGTCACGGAAGTCCCCATGCAATGTATCCCTCAAGTGAAACATCCGATAATTATCAGTCGAAACAATACCAGGGTTTTACTTCAAAAATTAAAACCATCGGAAGCTGTGGTGTCTGCCATGATTCATCGAGAGGTGAAAACGATTCAGAAGAGTTTGCCGAGGTTCACGGGGCTGCCAGCCCTGAAAAAGCAATAGGCTGCAGGGCATGTCATACATCAATCTCCTCAGCCACGGCAAGCTGGCCACACGCCTACTCCTGGAAAAATTCAAACTGATACTCTTCAGCGGTTGCCAATTCCTGACTTATTGCATTTGCATCCTTCTGAGCTGCATTTAAATCTTGTCTGGCATCCTGAACCTTAGCCTGGGCAGCATCTTGCTTTTGGACCGATGACTGGCAGCCTGGAAAGATTGTCCCTGCCCTTCGCGTCCGTCGTCTTCGGCGCTCTATTGCCGAAGCTTTCGAGAAGGCGGATTAAAAAATGTAACACTATTGAAAATATGTGAATAATGTAAATCTATAATATAGATATGTAACACTTGTCTGTAAGCATGTGCTTAATTTTAAACTTTACTACGGTCAAAAATAAGGAGGACATATTATGAATAAACTCAAAATATTTGTTGCATTAATGATTATTGGATTTCTTGGTTTGAAATGTGTCACGATCGCGCAAACTCAAGATACACTAAAAGATCAAATGCAAATGCATGAAACAAACAATCAATCTAATAAGCTAATTACCATGAATCAAACAAACAAATTCGAATTTCAGCCATTGCCATTTGCTTATGATGCTCTTGAACCTTCAATCGATAAGCAGACAGTAGAAATCCATTATAGCAAACATCACAAAGCATATTATGACAATTTCATAAATGCAATAAAAGGGACAGAAATGGAGTCAACGGATATCATTGAAATATTCAGAAACATCAGCAAATATCCGGTTGCCGTCAGAAACAACGGTGGTGGTTATTTCAATCATACATTTTATTGGGAAAACATAAAGGCTCATGGTAGCAGCTTCCCAATCGGGAAATTATCAGATGCCATTACTAAATCATTTACCTCCTTTGATGAGTTCAAAAAACAATTTTCAGATGCAGGTAAAACCAGGTTTGGCAGTGGCTGGGCATGGTTATGTGTTGGTGATGACGGAAAGCTATTTATATGCTCAACGCCAAATCAGGATAACCCATTGATGGATATAGCTGAGAAAAAGGGAATCCCTCTGCTTACTATGGATGTATGGGAACATGCATATTATCTGAAATATCAGAACAAAAGAGCAGACTATGTTGATGCATTCTGGAATATCGTCAACTGGGAAGAGGTAGCCAGGAGATATGAAAATGGTTTAAAATCATTGATAATAAAGTAAATATTATAACAGATGGAACAAGTACCTGATAATTTGATGACGCCGGCAGCAAGGGCAGAGTATATTGAAGTAGAACCCAATGTAAATCTTCATATTACTGATGCCGGTGAGGGCCGGCCCATTGTATTAATACATGGTTGGCCGTTAAGTGATGAAATGTATGAATACCAGTACAACGATTTGATAAATAAACATTTCCGTGTTATCGGTATTACCTTAAGAGGATTTGGAAAATCCGATAAACCTTACGGACCTTATAATTATGATATACATGTGCTGGATATAAAAAGGATTTTTGGCAGGTTGAACATAAAAGATGCAGTTTTGGGTGGTTTTTCAATGGGCGGGGCTATTGCTATTCGCTATGCTGCAACAGATGATGAGGCACATGTTTCGAGGCTGGCTTTGTTCAGTGCTGCCGCACCTATCTGGACACAACGCAAGGATTTTCCATACAATCTTCCAAAGAGTGCGGCTGATGAATTAATTGAATTGAACTATAAGGACAGGCCAAAGATGATATCAGATTTCGCAAAAATATTCTCTGCCACTGAAACTTCATTAAATGAGGGGATCGGCAACTGGTTAAATGGGATATGTTTAAGTGCTTCTTCCTATGCGACTGCTCAATCTCTTATCGCGTTACGCGATACTGACCTGAGGCCTGATCTTGCTAAGATATCAATTCCCACAGTGATAATGCATGGCAAGAAAGACAAAATATGTTCTTTTGATCTGGCCGAACAGATGAAAGCCGGAATTAAAAATTCACACATCGTTCCTTTTGAGAACAGCGGTCATAGTTTATTTCTCGAGGAAACTCAAAAATTTAATGCAGAGCTGATCAAATTTGCCGGTAAATAAGTTTTTTTTAAGACACATCCATCACTTAACTGAATGAACTCTTCAGATTGTGTTTGAAGGTCAACCGCTCGTCACTCACGCGTTCAGCACCGACTATATGAGGAATCCTGCGGAAAATCTTTTTGCAAACCGTTCATTTCTTGCAAAATATATCAATGATGGTATGCGCGATATAGGATTCTATGCTGAATACGGTATTGAGGGGCACATACCTGTAAATATCTGGTTGCTGTAGTAAATGGTACCGGAAACAATAATCCGCAATGGATTGAAAAACCCAATCTGGAAGGACGGTTTAACCTTGGGCCGGAAAAAGGTATAAGATAACCGGGAATTTTTATCAGGGAAATGATTCTGATAAAAAGAACCTATCAATGCCTGGAGGTGAAATAAGGTACACAAACGGAGCATTCTTCATCGAATCCGAATACATTAAAAGGAGGTGGAACGATACTCTTTCGGTAAAAAGGAATGATGACGGATTTTTCATTCACACATACTATAATTTCCCAACTAAGGGAAACATGATTCATTTAATCACCCCGGTAATTAGGCATGATTTAATCGGGGAATCAGTTTTCAGAAAGAATGTTGACGCCGACAGGCTGACAATCGGGATCGACCCGGGCTTTGAACCAAAACAATTCTATTCAGAGATCCGTCTGAATTATGAGAATTATTTCAAACCCAGTCTTCCAATCCATACAGATAAGCTGACACTGGAATTTTTAGCCAGGTTTTGAGTTTAAAGCGGCTATTTGCAAAACCGGTGACCCTAACCACCTTACGCGTCTTATTTATGCTGCAATCGTTAATAAATGTTAATGGTATAACGTAAAAATGTAACAAACAGACTTTTACTTTATATTTGGCCCGCTCACAAATAAAACTAAACTTACATGAAGTCAATCTATTCAAAATTATTCCTGATAATATTATTAAGCATAATTTTCAACTCTTCAGCTTATTGCCAGCTTTACGAATGGCGGGGACCGGGCCGATCAGGCATTTATAATGAATCGGGATTGCTGAAAAAGTGGCCTGCAAACGGGCCGGCACTTTTATGGGATGCCGAAAATATGGGTGATGGGTATTCTTCACCAACAGTAACCGAAGATGCTGTTTATGTGACAGGAAGAAAAGACAGTTCAGATGTACTTACAGCACTGACCCTCGATGGGAAGAAGAAATGGGAAACTGTTTACGGCAAAGCCTGGATGACAAACCATACCGGATCAAGATGCACTCCAACATACTATAATGGAAATATTTTCCTTATAAGCGGAAACGGCGATATCGTCTGTGTCGGGAAAGATGGTAAAATAAGATGGTCAAAAAACCATTACCGTCTCTATGACAGCAAGCCAATACAATTCGGGATCTCGGAATCTCCGCTGGTAGTCGATAATATCGTAATTGCATCCCCTGCAGGGAAAAAAGCCTCGCTCGTAGCATTCAACATTGCCGACGGCAAGGTGGTATGGGAGGCGGAACCTATCGACCAGGAGCCACAGTATATGAATCCAAAGGTTATTGAATATGCCGGGAAGAAAATGATTGTAACCGTATTGGGTACTTACATTCTTGCAGTCAATGCCAAAGATGGAAAGATAATCTGGAAATTAAACTATCCGGAAATCAATGCAGCAACCGGCAGGGTAATGAAAAATCACGCGATGACTCCCCTTTACAAGGATGGAAACATCCTCATTGCCAATGGATATAACTGGGTGGCATTAAAGCTCAGGCTTTCAGCAGACGGCAATTCAGTGGACATTGTCTGGGAAAATAAAAGTTTTGATCCGCAGCTTGGAGGAACACTCCTTCTCGGGAATAATATTTTCGGATCAACTCATATGTCAAAGCCTGCAGATGTGTGGGCCTGTGTGGACTGGACAACCGGCAAAACATTGTGGACTCAAAGATGGTACTCGAGAGGTTCTGTAATTTCAGCCGACGGAATGCTGTACCTGTTCGAAGAAAAATCAGGTCATATTGCCCTTGTAAAGCCCGATCCAGCCAAACTTGATATTGTAAGCGAGTTTCAGATAACAAAAGGAGAAGGACCCTTCTGGGCTCATCCCGTAATAAACAAAGGGAAACTCTACGTGAGACATGGGGATGTGTTAATGGTTTATCAGATAAAATCCAGCTGAAGGTCTTCCCGGAACAAATATTAATTCAACTTATTTCTTAATTTGGTCCTTCAAACTTCGGAATGAGGGGATGCCAATGAGTGATCAGCGAAGTCTTTCCAGGACACTCGGACTGGGTTATGTTATTATCTTCGTCTTTGCCAATATCATTGGCTCAGGTGTTTACAAAAAGATTGCTCCCATGGCCGACGGGCTGCAATCGTCCGCCTGGATACTAATTGCATGGGCCGCAGCCGGAGTGATCACTCTTTTCGGGGCTTTGAGCAACGCAGAGCTGGCCGGCATGCTGGCCGATACAGGAGGGGAGTTTGTTTATCTTAAAAAAATCTACAGCCGCTTCTTCTCCTTCCTTTATGGATGGTCTCTGTTTACGGTCATCCAGACTGCTACCATCGCATCGCTTGCATACGTTTTTACCCAGTCTCTCAACAGCATTGTTCCACTGCCCGAGTTATTTTCCGCATGGCAGAATGCCTCCATTGGAGGTGTTTTCTTTCCTTTTCAGGATTTTGGTATCAAGCTTACTGCAATCATGCTTATTATGGCTCTGACACTCCTCAACATGTCGGGACTGAAGAGTGGCGCCCGGGTTAACAAAGTTTTGTTCTTCCTTGTCTGTGCAGGGCTGACAGTGATTGTGGTATCCGGCCTTACCAATGCCTCCCGGGGACCTTCAGAGATAGTTGATATCAGCAGTCTGAAGGGAGGTTCGGTCACTGTCTCATCCTTCATGACAGCAATGCTCGCGGCTTTCTGGGCTTATCAGGGATGGGTATCGGCAGGATTTATCGGAGGAGAAATCAAAGAGCCGCGGCATAATATTCCCAAAGGGATCATCATCGGCGTTTTTGCAATAACAATAATATACCTGCTGGTTAATTATTCCTACCTCGCAGTAATGTCGGTCCCCGAGCTGGTTCGGGTGCATGAAGCAGGCAATCAGGTTGCCGCGATTGAGATGGTGAGGAGCTTCAGCGGATCGGGAGGTGTACTCTTCATTTCATTGCTTATTCTGGTATCAACACTGGGCTGCCTGAATGCAAGCATCCTGACAGGCTCAAGGCCATATTATGCAATGTCGAGGGAGAGGCTTTTCTTTTCAGGCATCGGGAAGCTAAACAGCCGCAATGTACCGGGAAACTCATTGCTGTGGCAGGGAATATGGGCTTCGGTCCTGGTTTTGTCAGGCAACTTTGATCAGTTAACCGACATGCTCATCTTTGCCGTTTACATATTCTACGGTGCAATGGCCATGGGAGTTTTCATATTACGCCGAAGGATGCCGGATGCTTACAGGCCATACAAAGCATGGGGTTACCCGGTGGTGACGGCATTATTTGTGCTCTTCTGTGCCGGGCTGTTCATCAATACCATCATTACGAGGCCCCGTGAAGCCCTGATAGGACTTTCCCTTATCATGGCAGGAATACCTGTATATTTCCTGTTCCGCGGGAGATACAGGCTGAAAAGCAGTAAAGATTCCGGTTTTTAAAGCCATGACTATGTTAACTTCATCAAGAAATAAATTTCGTATGAAAGTTTTAATCGAAACCAAAGGCAGGTTAATTGTTTTATTGGTTGTTGCCTGTCAGTTTGTTGGTACTTCCTGCAGCAGAAAACTCTATCCTGAACAATCGTTTCAGAATATCGAAAACAAATCCGAAAGGGAAAAGCTTAACGATTTTTTGAATTCCGGCGTTGAAAAAGGTTTGAATACTAAGACTGCCAGCGCTGATGAAATCGTTGAAACTGCTGAAAAATATCTTGGTGTGCCTCATTGTTTGGGCGGAACAACAATGAAATGCATGGATTGCTCCGGATTACTTGTAACTGTTTTCGCCGGCCTTGGTATTACTCTGCCCCATAACTCGGAAGAACAAGCCAGATATGGTATAATAGTAAACCGGATTGATGAACTCAAAAAAGGGGATCTGGTATTTTTCACCGGAACATATCAAACAAGCCACTTCATAACCCATTCAGGTATTTATGCCGGGAATAGTAAATTTATCCATGCTTCTTCAAAAAATGGCGTGATAATCACATCGATAAATGATCCGTGGTGGAACCAGAAGTTTGTTCTCGGGACAAGGGTGTTAAAGAAGTGAATAGCTAAACCAGCCGCTTATGAATATTGAGATCCTGAGAGAATACTGTATTTCGAAAAAGGATGTCACCGAAAGCTTTCCGTTTGACGATGACACTCTTGTTTTCAAAGCCGGTGGGAGGATTTTTGCCCTGGTGAATCTCGAGGGCGACCTGAGTATAAATCTTAAATGTGATCCGGCTCTGGCTGTTGAATTAAGAGAAAGATATTCATCCGTGACGCCGGGGTATCATATGAACAAGAAACACTGGAATGCTGTACTCGTAGATGGATCAGTTCCGGATAAGGAAGTGTTTTCCTGGATAGACCACTCATATGATCTCGTATTGAAATTGAAAAAGAAGTGATCTGATATTCTTCAAATAATCTTTGAATGAAGGACGACCGGATGAATGCGCTGTATGTAAGATGACTGGGAAGAGGTTCAGAGCTACATTCATGCAATGGAAGCTGCAATTAAGGAACTAGACAAACTTCCATTTTCATCCAGATTGATAAGACACACGCATAAGACATTACTTCAGGGAGTACGGGGAGAAAACAGACAACCCGGTGAATTCAGACGTAGTCAGAACTGGATAGGAGGAGCAACAATTAATGATGCAACATTTATACCACCGGTGCATACTGCAATTACTGAACTTATGGGTGATCTGGAAAATTTCGTACACAACCAGGAGGTTTTTTTCCCGGAGCTGTTGAAAATAGCCTTGATTCATTATCAATTTGAAACAATTCACCCCTTCCTGGATGGGAATGGCAGGGTAGGGAGATTAATGATAACTCTTTATATGGTCGATAAAGGGATTTTGAAGAAACCAATCCTGTACCTTTCTGATTTTTTAGAAGAACACCGGCGCCTTTATTATGAGAATTTAACGCGGGTAAGAGAGAAGAATGATATCAATAAATGGTTTAAGTTTTTTCTGGTAGGTATTATAGAAACTGCAAAAAAAGGTGTAACTACTTTCGACTCCATCTTGCAGTTGCAAAAACATATTGATCTTGAAATTCAAAAACTTGGCAGCCGGGGAATACATGCACAGAAAATTATTAATTATTTATATGACAAACCCCTGGTTAATGCAGAAAAGGTCAGTGAGGTAGCAGGGATATCTTTCCCATCTGCTTATAAGTTAATTGCAGATCTGGAAAAAATCGGAATACTTAAGGAAATAACCGGCGGTCAAAGAAGCAGGGAATATGTTTTCGCTAAGTATATAAATCTTTTCCAGCAATAAATTTAAAATATTTCCCTGTTGCCAATATGGACGGTGCAACTTGTACCTTGAACCCGACAGCATTTATCAAACATTTTATCTGGATTGCAAAAGCCGGTTGTCCTGACCGCGTTCCGCAGGTAAATTGAATCTTTTTATATTTATCTATGGATCATATGATCAACTCCGGCTTTGGGCGGTCAATTTACGCCGCCGGGAGTTGGTCAGGGTTGCCAGCTTTTGCAGATGAATGTTGTTATCCGGGTATTTCAATTTCAGTCGGGTCGTCAGGGTTGTCTGCAAGAAACCAGTCATCCTGAGATAATATCGATCCACTGGAAATTCTATTGATATCAGCCTTCATGTATTTTCCTTCGGCTGATACGGCAATCTCCCCGCTTGGGAGCACAATTTCTCCTGTGCCTTCAAAAAAGCGATTCCCTTCGCTGGTCACTCGTCCTACAATTTTCAATTCCTCTCCCAGAGGTATGGGCTTCCTGAATCTGGTTTTCAACTCCAGTGTCACACCCCATATTTGTTCATCTTTACCATTACAAATGGATCTCGCGATTGTTTCGTCAAGAATAGTGGCTGCAATGCCTCCGTGCATTCTGCCCGGATAACCCTGATACTGATCACCTGGCTTTATTAAGGCAACCAGCTCGTTAGTGTCGGTTTCGTAGAAATTGGCGTGCAGCCCGAAGTCATTCTTTTCGCCGCATACAAAGCACATCTTTGAGATATGTTGCTTTTTCAGGACTTTTTGTTTCATCTGTTGCCAAGATATAGGACAAAAATAGATGAATTGGATGAATTGGCAGAGCAGATTACCCGGTTCAATCGGATCCATGAAAACATAATAAGGATTGTCGGGAAATGGTTTGGTGCACTTTTGCCACGACATTCCATGATCACTGCTTTTCACTATCTCTCCATTCCATGTACTTACGTAAAATGCCCCCCTGCTGTCAATTTCAATGGCCCGGTGTTTATAAAAACCTGCCTCTATTCCCGGGATGAAAACTTATCAGCACTGGAACCGTAAAATGATCAACCAGAAATGCATTGAAAGGAAAATATGGTCCGGGCAGGAATGACGGGATGTAATCAAGCGGATAATACCCGTAGTCCTGACAGCCTGAAACATGTTCGCAATTCAGGGTCGAATAATTTACTCCGGTGCGGAATCCAAAAATCCTGTTAATTGAATAATCAACATAAAGTCCCTGAATTGGACCCGGTTTAAATTTCCACTTTCAGGAAATTGACCTAAAACTTTCAAAGAGCATAAAAATAAGTACTTGCAGCAAAAGCCTGATTGACGGAAACCATTTTATTGCCTACCTTTAATCCTGCAGTAAATCCAGGAAAACTATGAGGTTCAAGGCAAAAGTTGCCATTGTAACAGGATCGGGCAAGGGCATCGGACGGTGCATTGCAAGGACCTATGCCTCGGAAGGAGCAAAGGTTGTTATCGCTGAGAATAACAGCGATCCGGGCCAGGAGACCGAAAGGCTGATACTATCTTCAGGAGGTAATGCAGTTTTTATGCAAACGGATGTCAGCCATCCTGACGACATTGAAGAACTGACCAGGAAAATGATTTATGAACCGTAACAAAGCCATAATGCCGTTACCCCGCTGCGCTTTTACACCCTGAAAATGAATAAGCCGGATTTATGACTTCATTTATGAAGACGTTTGCAGATAAAATAATAGAATTCAACAAGTCCCTTTATTTTAAGGGCTTATTGCCTGACGGCATCAGGATAATGAATCCATTCATGGATAATTATATTTTCAAGGTATCGTCATCATTTTACAGGAAATATTACAATGACAATAAAACAAGGCATCTGATCCTTGGAATCAATCCCGGCAGGTTTGGCGCCGGTTTTACGGGAATACCGTTTACCGACACAAAAAGGCTAACTAAGGAATGCGGTCTTGACTATTCAGGTGCTCAGACTCATGAACCATCCTCAGTATTTGTCTATGAGGTAATTAAGGAGTATGGCGGTCCGGTCAGATTCTATAGCGACTTTTACATAAATTCCGTTTGTCCGCTTGGGTTTACCAAAACCGGTCCGGGCGGAAAAGAAATAAACTACAATTACTACGACAGTTCTGAATTGATCAATGCAGTGCTTGATTTCATTGTTGAAAGCATCAGGATTCAGATTGAATTTGGTATAGCTGCCGATGTCTGTTTTTGTTTTGGAACCGGGAAAAATGAAAAGTTCCTTCGCAGATTGAATGAACAGCATGGCTTCTTCAAAAAAATAATTGCCCTGGAACATCCCAGGTACGTGATGCAGTACAAATCGCGTTCGAGACAGGATTATATCACCAAATATATTAATGCATTGAGCCAGGCTTGTTGATGCCTGACGCCCGACGATTACAGCCTTCTTCGTGAAACTGATCATAGCCAGCACCTGTCGGGCAGAGTCGGAAGACCTGAAGATATTGCCCGGGCCTGTCTTTACCTTACAGCCGATGGAAACGATTTTGTAAATGGCATTAACCTTATCATCGATGGTAGCATGACAAGGAAGATGATCTATGAACCCTAAGCAAGTCAAAATAACATTTAATCGTTACCTTGAACCGCGGTGCATTCCCATTCCCTGTCCTCTCCATAGAAATTCATAATTGTCTTTTGGAACTTCCTTCCTTTTATAATCATCCCAGATTAACCCCGAATAAATACCCTACAAATGCTGTTAATCCCATAGCCACAGTGCCCCAGAAGGTAATTCTGATTATTGCCTTTTTTATATTTGATCCTCCGGTTTTAGCCGCCAGAATTCCAAGAAAAATAAGGAAAACAATCGCAAAAATGTAGAGGGAATATTCCATATTTTTTAACGGTAGAAAGAGAGTCACCAAAAGCGGTAGAACTCCCCCTAATGCAAAAGATGCACAGGAAGCTAAAGCTGCCTGAATTGGTTTTGCCTTAGATATCTCATTTAAGCCCAGTTCATCTCGTAAATGCGTACCAAGGGCATCATGTTGGGTTAATTCCTTTGCAACTGTCAGGGCGGTTTCTCTTTTCAGGCCTCTTTTCTGGTAAATTTCCGTTAACCGTTCCAATTCAACCTCGGGCATATCTTTTAATTCCTGCATTTCACGGCTTATGTCCGCCTTCTCAATATCGGTCTGAGAGCTGACTGAAACATACTCTCCGGCAGCCATTGATAAAGCTCCTGCAACCAGACCTGCGACAGTTGCAAGTACTATGGGTTCCCTGAGTTCACTTGCAGCTGCAACACCGATTGCAAGACTTGCGGTTGATAAAATACCATCATTTGCACCAAGAACTGCTGCCCGAAGCCAGTTACTGCGCTGCACAAAGTGGGGCGCCAGATAATCATCTTCTATTTTTACCATTGTTTACAGTTTATTATTTACTCCTGAAAGCCTCAATGCTTTAATACCCTTACGCCTTTATGCCGTAACGCCTTCACGCCATTACGCCGTTGCACCTTTACGCCGTTACACCTTTACGCCTTTTTCGCCCTCAGATACTGCACCGGCCATTCCACATCTTCACCCAGGTCCCTGGCCGCGTTAAGTGCGAAATATGGATTTCTCAGCAGCTCCTTTGCCAGAAGGACAAGATCGGCCTTCCCTTCCTGAAGAATTGATTCAGCCTGATCTGCCGTGGTGATAAAACCTACCGCTCCGGTAAGAATTCCTGTTTTCCTGATCGCCTCTGAAAACGGGACCTGGTACCCCGGGGCCACAGGTATTTTTGCGTCGTGAATATTGCCGCCTGATGAGCAATCTATAAGGTCGACACCCATATCTTTCAAAATGCCAGCCAGTTTTATACTCTCTTCAAGTGTCCATCCTCCTTCGCTCCAGTCGGTTGCAGAGATACGGACAAAAAGGGGATTGCCAGCCGGCCACTCCTTTCTCACAGCTTCAGTGACCTGAGTCAGTAAGCGGATCCTGTTCTCAAACGAACCACCATACTCATCAGACCTGTTGTTACTTAGCGGAGAAAGAAATTCCTGCAAAAGGTATCCGTGAGCACCATGAATTTCAATAGCCCTGAAGCCGGCGGCCAGTGCCCGGCTGGCGGCTGATGCAAAATCCGTGATCACCTTTTGTATACCTTCCCTGCTCAGTGGTTCAGGCGCCCGTTCGCCGGCAAGAAAGGGTATATTTCCCGGCGCGACGGTCTGCCATCCTCCATTCTGTTCATCAAGTTGCCTGCCGCCTTTCCAGGGTATTGCACAGGAGGCTTTTCTTCCGGCATGGGCAATCTGGATTGCTGCAACGGCACCCTGTGAATGGATAAACTGAGCAATTCTTCTTAATCCGTCGATATGTTTGTCGCTCCAAAGGCCAAGATCACCGGGCGTGATCCTTCCCTCTGGCGAAATGGCAGTGGCTTCGGCAATAACCATCCCTACACCGCCAGAAGCCCTGGTTCCCAGATGCACAAGATGCCAGTCATTGGCAAAACCATCAGTCGCTGAATACTGGCACATAGGAGAAGTGACTATCCTGTTTCTTAGGGTGATTCCCTTTATCGTAAGAGGAGAAAATAGCCTGGACATATTAGAGGCTTTTTAAGATTTTAATTAATTCCCGAAGATAGTCATAATAGACAACCGTATTTGCATGCTGCGGCCACAAAAATTCCCCCTGCCGTCGGCTTCCTGGAATTTATATTATGCGCCATATTGACAGATATAATTGTCAGAAACACGCCATAATGGCACTTGAAAAAATTGATTCCACTGCCTTATACATCTGATTATATGACATATAAGATTTCCCGATCATTAAAGATTTATCAATGGTATTTCTTTTGAACTTAAAAAATGCCAGATAAAAATATGTCAAACTAAAAAATGGAGGATTGAATTATGTCACTAGCAAGATTTTCAGATCAGTATCCGTCATGGTTCGACCGTTTTTTTGAAAACGATTTATTTGACTGGTCGAATCGTAATTTCTCTGCAACAAATACCACTTTGCCGTCGGTAAACATTAAGGAAAGTGACGACGATTTTGAAGTTGAAGTGGCTGCACCGGGGTTTGCCAAAGATGATTTTAAAATCGAACTGAACCACGAATTGCTGACAATTTCATCCGAAAAGGAGATCAATAATGAAATAAAGGATGACCAGCACTTCACCCAGCGTGAATTCAGCTACCAGTCGTTCAGCCGTTCCTTCACGCTGCCAAATATAGTGGACAGCGAAAAGATCGGCGCCAAATACGAGAACGGGATTCTCAGTATAACAATTCCCAAAAAGGAAGAATCCAAACCAAAACCCGCAAGGCAGATCGCGATTAGCTGATTTTTAATCAGATGTTAATCGCAAAAACGCTTGTGGATAAGTGAATTGCAATGTTTAATCATTAAAAAGGAGGTAATTATGTCGCTACTTAGAAAACGTGAAAATTATCCGGCATGGTCGAACTTTTTTAATGAAGTTTTCAATCGTGACTGGATGGATTGGTCAACCCACAACTTTTCAGACACAAATACAACGCTCCCTTCAGTGAATATAAAGGAGGGAAATGAAAACTTTGAGGTAGAAATGGCTGCACCGGGCCTTGAAAAGAAGGATTTCAAAATCGACCTGAACAATGGTGTCCTGACCATTTCGTCTGAAAAGAAGAGTGAAAATGAAATAAGGAAAGGACAGAAATTCACAAGAAAGGAGTTCAGCTACCAGTCTTTCAGCCGTCAGTTTTCATTACCCAATATCGTGGATAGTGAAAAGATCACGGCAAAATATGACAACGGCATTTTAAAGGTGGTTATCCCTGTTAAGGAAGAAGCAAGGAAACAGCTTGCAAGAACCATTGAAATCAAGTAACTGGTAGCAATCTTTGTCCTGATAATGAATGGGGCTGTTGAAGAAGTCTTAGGCAGATATTAAATTTTGCAATCTCCCCTTAATTGGATAGAAGACTAATGAAACAGCCCCGTTTCATATGGAATCTTGTCGGAAGGGCTGAAAAGCGTAAGAATCCGGATGCACCGACAGGAAAAACGATTGTATCCGACCTTCCTGATGAACACACTCAATAATATGAATTTTCATACCCTGATGACACAAAGCAAGTCACATCGCTAAACAGGCAGACAGTAATTGCAAAATTTTGTAGATTTGACTACACAAATTAACACCGATCTGTCATGCCATGGAAAAACACTTTTATCGCTGTCATTTCATTACTACTCCTCTTTCCGGGAAATTTCTCTGCTCAGGATAGTAATCCTGGTTCAGTACAAAAAACAAGTAAAACAAAACTCCTCAGGACAAAAGAGTTCAAACATACCGATGTTGGAAGTCCCGCAATTGCAGGCACTGTAACTGTCACTGGCGGAGGATTTGACATTACTGCAGGCGGAGCGGATATATGGGGAATAAAGGATGAATTCACTTTCGTTTATATTGAGAAAACGGGAGATTTTGACCTGGCAGCAAGGGTTGAAAGCCTTACTGCCACACATCAGTATACCAAAGCCGGATTAATGGCCCGTGAAGACCTGACGCCCGGAAGCAGGCATATTTATTTTCAGATCTTCCCGGATAACAAGCCGCGTAATAAAAACAACGGGGGATTTGAATATCAGTACCGCCAGCAAACAGGGGGTGAGATGAAAGCAATTTATCCTGACAGGTATGACGGCACTCCGGATTTTCCGGTTACATTTCCGGATACTTGGATTCGGCTCAAAAGAGCCGGGAACAAGTTCACCGGATATACCGGTACTGACGGTAAATCATGGAAGGAATATGCAAGTTTCACTCTCGATCTGCCTGAGAAAGTTTACCTTGGCCCGGCAGTCACTTCACATGATACAACTGAATCTGCCACCGCAAAATTCCGGAACATAGGCGAATATCTCAAGCCGTTAAGGCATGAAGGCGTGAAGGCAAAGTAGTGGGCAGTTGGCAGAATGCAGTTGGCAGTCAGTTTGAATTCCGGCGTAGCAAAATGAAGTTCTCCGGTTCATGCAGGGAAAACCTGCTTTGTAATCCCCCGGAGATGCCGGACAATTTCTTATTGTTAAAATATTAACCCACATTGCAGGGGTAAGTTTGTAAAGGCTTGATATTATGGACTGTCATTTTTAAAATTTCTGCAGGGGTCCCTACAGATTTTTTCTTCTAAAGGGAGCATATTTATATTTTAGCAAGTCGTAAATTGCCCTGGTCTCCTTTGTTGGTTCCGTGTATTGTCGTATTAAAATGGTTTGCCTTTCGATGTTTACCACGCTTGTAGTTAACCCACACGCTTGTAGTTAACCCACATTGCAAACTTAAAGCTGCAATGTGGGTTAACATTCACATTCTTTGCCTTTTGCTTTTTCAAAGGCTTCCTTACCCTCTGTTATGGAAAAGTATGCCAGACCCGCAGCTCCGATTGCGTCTGCATAAATGAATCCAGTGAGTTCATAAATAAGACTTGATACAAGCAAAACCAATGACATATAAACACATACCTTAGTACAGTTTGCATCGGCGATTATTGCATCGGAATCCAGTTTCTTACCGACATTTTTTTTGGCGTTCAGTAACCATACCATAACTGCAATTGAAATTATGGATATTATTATTCCCCAAAGAGTCGTTTCAGGTTTATTATGGTTGACGATATTAAAAACAATACCTGAAATCAGGCCAACTGACAAAAGGTAGAATGCGGCGCCTGTTATTTTTAATGCCGTAATTTCAAACTTGCCCTTAGGACTTCCCGGATTTTGTCTGATACGCATTATCATTACTGCAATACCAATACCTGACATTACTTCGATAAAACTATCTGCACCAAAGCCGAACAGGCTAAGTGTTTCATCTTCAAAACCCAGGATCATTGAAATTAACCCTTCAAGAATGTTGTAGAAGATTGTAAACAGACTTAAATTATAAGCCTTATTGTAGAG
>JBAQCK010000105.1:0-15157 GCA_049294075.1 Bacteroidales bacterium
AGAGGCGAGGGATCCCAGCCTGGAATAGTGGGAGTGTGAAAAACTCAATCAGTCCAGCCTCCGGAATATCTGGAAATATCAGAGAACAACTTCTTCGTAAGGTCAGCATCCTTAAGGTTAAGAAATATAACGCTATCAACGGTTTTGATATGAATAAACGGCGGGGTTCCCTTATTGATGAACATTTTAACCTTTTCTCCTGTACAGAGCCTGAAATTTCCCCTGAGTACTTTCCCGAAGGCATACCCGTTAGTTTTTATTTTTATAGCAGGAAGGGAAACGATAGTATCACAGCTTAATATCTTTGAATAATCGACTCTCATGCCATACATTCCCTCAATGTTAAGAGCTGTGTCCGACACTGTTGTAACCATTGGTTTACGGCCTGACAGTATAAGAATGGCAGGGAAGGCAAGGCCCAGAAGAATAACAACTGCAAGTATCATCATACCCGATTTGCCTGATGATTCAACCGTTGAAACATAGTCAGGAATCTTGCCGGCATTCCCGAGTATTTTATTGATTATTGAAGCAATCTCCTCCGGTCTGTCGGTCCCGATCCTTATTTTTTTCCGGTTTTTGAAAGTAAGCTCGATGGCTTTGCGACCTGAAACATTGTAGAGCCAACCGTCGGGTGTCCAGTGAATGCCGATGCCGTAAAATGGCGGATTTGATACCGGTCTGCAGCTTTCAATCTCCTCAACGGGATAATATTTTTTTATCAAGCCAGTTCCCATGCTGAATCCTACCCGGGAATTGCTGACAGTAATTGTAAGCCTGTAAAAAGCCAGCAGACAGATTATGAATGTGATTATTACGAATATCAATACTATGGCAAGTGCAGGTTCATCAAAGCCGTGGAGAATAAGCATAACCACGGTAAGGATTAGAATGGGAAGGAGCAGGGCCACAGAGAATGTTCCCGGCTGGGTAAATTTGAATTCTTTCATGTCGATGTGTATGGTTATCTGCTTAGTGAATAAAAATACAACAAAAAAACATATTGTCAGACCTTTGATTGCTTGTAATGCGGTATGCGGTAGAAACGCCTTCACGCCTTCGTCTCCGGGTCAGCTTGCCGGGTTTTGTGCCAGGATAGGCGAATCGGTTCCCGCGATGCCGGTGTATTTTTATCATATTCCGGTTCTTACGGGGGTAAGCATGCCAATGTATTGATTCATTGAAAAGATATCTGGTATGCTCCCGGATTTTGCAGGGATAAAATATACCCAGGAGAACCTTATGGATTTCATGAAATGCCTTAACTATGACGATGGCAGGTATGAGATGCTCTGGGGGCGTGATGAATGCCTTCTGCCGGCCCTTGCAGCAGGCTGCAGGGGAGCAGTGGGAAGCACTTACAATTACGCGGCTCCTCTTTACCTGAAACTCATTGAAGCCTTTAACGCAGGCGATCTCAGTGAGGCGCGGCGTCTTCAGCAATTGTCGGTAAACATGACAGACCTTCTTGGCAAATACGGAGGGATGGCTGTTGGCAAGTCATTCATGAAGTATGCCGGCCTCGATTGCGGTGAGTGCAGGATGCCGGTTTCAAATCCGGCCGCCGGAACGTACAGGGAATTCGCTGAGGACGTCAGAAAGCCTGGGATGGAAAACCTGTTCTCAAAGCTTTAATTAAAGTCCGGCTGATGCCGGTCAGTTCATTATTATCATCATTCCGCCGCTGCTGCTGTTACCGAATCGCGGATTTACAACATTGTTGTAGATCGATCCGAAAGTGTAGGACAATCCGAAACTCGTGTAGTATTCATATTGAGTGGCGATCTCCTTTCTCTGGAGCAGGATCTCATCGTAGGTAAGGTCCTGTTTAACAAGGTTTATCTGGTCGTGAATCATTGAAGCGCCTCCTCCGAAATTCACTGACAGGCCTTTTGCTATCCTGAAGTTGAAATATCCGCTGAATGAAAGATTGTTCTTTGACCAGTCGTGGAGATAATTGCTGTACCCGAGGGTGAAATCAATAGACCCCCATTTCTGAATTACTTCGTATGAGGCTGAAAGAGTATGAAGAAACAGGTTTTCCCTGATTTTGTCGTAGATTGTTGTGTCGGCATATTCAACCAGACTGATCCCTGCTGAATATAATACTCTCATCTGCCGTCTGGTTGATTCGGAATAGGGGAAAAGATCATATTCGATTCCCGGCATCAGGTTGTAATAAAGTTTCTTGTTGCTGTAGCTTGATGAACCGACGGCTGTTGATCCCCCGTACGACCAGTGGTCCGAAATGCTTCTCACAACCAGTCCGGTGACATACTTGGTTTTTGATTTGCTTGTGATGGCGCTTTCCCCGATTATATATTCAGACGCGTTCGTGTTATACCTGGCGTTTATATCGATCTTCCATTTCTCGGTGATTTTTGCCGCTGCAAGGTTTCCCGTGAGATAATAGTATTTGTATGTTTTCTCGCCGGTAAGGTAACTGCTTAGTGAACCCTTGAAAACCCAGCTTTTCCATTTGTCGCCCGTTACGGTTTCTGACAACGGCTGACTGAACGAGATATTCATGTATTGAGCCAGGGGAGTGCGGGCCACATAGCGCATCAAACCCATTTTAAGTGTCCTGACCATTTTCTGGCGGTAGCCCTCGGTGGTCTCGTCAGGTGTTGTGACGAAGGAAATGGTATCGCGCATTCCTTCAAATTCATGCTGGCCGACAAGGAAATAAGTGTATTCATAGCCGCCCGATCCGGTCCGCTGACTGGTGGAAATTATGTAAACACCGGCGTCCCTTATGTCGCGGACATAGTTTACATACGGGATTTCCTTTCGGACATAGTCGGTGCTTTCCATGAAAACATTAAGCGCATCTTTTCGGAGGGTGTCAGGCTGATTCTGGGTTTCCTGAGCGATGCCGCTGACAATTGTGAAAATAAGGACCGCGGCAAGGACGATTCTTTTCATCATAAGAGCAGGGATTTACGGGATTGACGACGAAAATAAGCAATTTACCGGATTGGGATGTTAATAATGATAAAAAATCAGAAAATTAAAACCGGCGCCCATCATTGAGCGCCGGATTGTACAAGGAATTTAAAGAATGAAAAACAGAAAATAATCAATGAAATTCCAGGCTATTCACCGCGGTCAGTCTCAGCTTTGCTTTTCAGGCCTTCATCGGTCATTATCCAGGTATTGTCCCTGCTGTCTGTCACTTCATATTCATAGTCGTCGGAGTATTCCCATTTCCAGCCCTGAATTTCATGCTGACGGCTGAACATCTCCCTCGTTGTCTTGTCGGGATGAACTATTGTGCCCTGAGGAATAAACATATCCAGTTCTACCTCATTGAGCGACCATTTGGATCCTGCAGGAATAGTGAAATACTCGTCGATGAAAATGGTGTCGGCAGAGATTCTGTAATTGTAAATCATTTCCTGTGCTTTCCTTGTTGCATCCGACTTGCTTCTGCCGGATGCCCTTTTCCTTACCCTGATCATAAGCGATTCATCAGATGACTGATTGACATCGAAATCCGTGGTTATATGGATTTCCTTATTTTCATCATTAAGGAAAACGGTATAATCTCTGTCGAATGTTATGTCCTTGTCAAAATTCAGGTTAACTGCCTTTTTGTCTGCTGAGATGTAAAGATTGCGCGGGGCTTTTTCGATTACCTCCTCGGAAACTCGTCCCGACATTTCGGCAAAGCCCACACCTTCGTTGAACAGAAGTATTGAGAAAGCTGCCAGGCTTATCACCCAGATCACGAGGGCCAAAAGACTGATGATGCCATCTTTCGCCCTGAACCAGAATATCATCTTGACTCCCCAGTAAATAAGAGCCAGAAGCGGGAGGATGATAATTACCGAGAGCAGGACCAGCAGCCAGGGTGCAACGGCAGGATTGACAATGTAGCTGAGGAAATCGGGCAGGTAGAACAATTTAACACCCACGAAGCCGGTCGAGAAATACCCGGGATAGTTAAGGAAGAACACCATAATGTATGAAACCAGTGCTGCAAATCCTCCGATCACAAATGCAATGCCTGTAATGATCAGTATGATCCGGAGAAAGATAAAAAGCACTTTGCCTATTGCCCTGAGTATCTCATTTATTGCATGACCGGCCCCGGAGCCGGCAGGCTTTGCCTGGGTGCCTGTAATTGCTAATTGTGAAGTATTTGAAAAAGAGGAGCGGAAGTCATTCCTGCCATACATTTCCTTTTTCCGGGCATCACTTACGGCTGAGGGGAGGGCTATCCACAGGGCAATGTAGACCAATGGCCCGACGAAGAAGAAAAATGTGAAAATGACAAAGGCAAGTCTGATCCAGACGGCTTCAATATTCAGAAAAGGAGCCAGTCCTCCGCAAACGCCTCCCAGTATTGCATCATCGGGGTTCCGGTAAAGTTTTTTTGATTCGGCTGTTCGCGACCTGGCCTGTTCACTTGCTGGTTCACCGTCCGCATCAAAGTCCTCAGGTTTGCCTATGATTGAAATCATGGTCTCGACATTCTCCCTCGAAATGACAGCGGCTCCGGCACCCTGGGAATTGAATATCTCGGCAATCCGCAATTCTATGTCTTCTATTGTTTCGGCGCCGCCCTGCGTGTTCTTGAGCCTGTCGTTAATATCCTGGAGATAGCGGCGCAGGATTTTGTAAGCCTCTTCATCAATCTGGAAAAGCGAGCCTCCAAGGTTTATTTTGATAGTTTTATCCATTTTGTTTTCAGTTAAAGAGTTTATAAGCTTTTACTTTGTCCTGATGAGATCAACCGATTCCACAAGCTCATCCCACGAAAGGTCGAGTTCAGCAAGGTATTTTTTGCCTTCATCGGAGAGTTCATAGTATTTTCTTGGAGGTCCCTGTTGTGACTCTTCCCAGCGGTAGCTGAGAAGACCGGCATTTTTCTGCCTTGTCAGCAGTGGATAAAGGGTACCCTCGACAACTATCAGCTTTGCTTCCTTGAGTTCCCTTATTATATCGCTTGCATAGCAGGAGTTTTTCGACAGTACTGAAAGGATGCAGTACTCGAGAATTCCCTTTCGCATTTGTGCTTTTGTGTTTTCCAGATCCATATCGTTGAATTTTAGATGATTACAATTTCATGTTCTTTCTTACGGTATTAAACTCGCTTTTCACGGCTTCCTTAATGTTATGGATATTAACCGGGTCGCCTTTCATCTCGATCTTCTGGGCTGTGGTTTTTGCTTCGGGAAGCACTATATACAGGATCAGGTAAATCAGGAATCCCACGCCTCCGGCCACAGCGAGGGCCAGGAAAATAATCCTGATCAGCCATGGTTCGAGATCCCAGTATGCACCCATGCCTGCGCAGACTCCCCCTATTATTCGGCGGTCGGGGTCGCGGTACATACGGTGGGGCCCCGGGGTCGAAAATTTCTCCTTACGCGACGGGCCTTCGTTGTTCGAAATGTCTTCAGGGCTGCCCATGATGGAGATTATTTCGTTTACGTCGGAAATATTGATGACCTGTTTGTAGCCGGTCAGCTTCTGGCGAAAGAGATCAGACATTCTGCTTTCGATATCCGAAAGGATTTCCGACGAGCTCTCTTCCCCGGCAAAGTGGAGCTCCAGATTCTTAAGGTATCGCTTAAGTTCTGAACAGGCGTCTTCGTCTATATTAAAGGAGAAGCCGCCCAGGTTAACACTAACTGTAATTTTCATAGAACCTTGTAGAATTTACTACTGTTAAAAATATATAACTATACAACGCAAAGATATAAAAAAATAAATATACTATGCAATACATAGTACTGAAAAAATTAAAAGTGAAAATATTTTATATATGAAACCCACATGTATCAAATACACAAACACGTATGTATATAATTTTCAAACATGTGGGTTCCATCAGACCTTTAAAATCAAAATTATATACTGATGAAAGATAATCAGTGATATATAAAGTAAGTTTTCCGGACTTGGCGCACGATGCACGGTTCTGCCTTGACGCCGTAATCCCCTGGTGAGATATGTGAATGGTGGCATGAGCCTAATATTCAGCTCCTTCAGAGCTGTACAGCATGGAGGTGGCTGCCTGCCTCCGGTTGCACCGGAGGTTATTCACATTAAGCCACTTTCGTGGCTTCCGGTGACTGCCCGAAGCTCCTGCGGAGCTTTATCTCCGCCTGAACGGATCCGGTAGTTGGAAACCTTCAAGCCTTGACACCGTCACGCCTTCTTGCCTTCTTGCCGTCACGCCTTTACACCTTTACGCCTTTACGCCTTTACGCCTTCATGCCTTCATGCCGTCACGCCTTTACGCCTTGACGCCTTGACGCCGTTACGCCGTTACGCCGTTACGCCGTTACGCCTTCACGCCGTCACGCCTATACTTAGTTTTTCCCCTTCCGCCACTTTGATTATCTTTACACGATTTATTTACAGAATTTATGGCAAAACGATACAAATGGGGCATCCTTGCACCCGGGAGGATAGCTGCAAAATTTTCGAACGGGCTGAAGGTTCTGGACAATGCGGAATTGTATGCTGTAGGATCGCGTGATGCCGGAAGGGCAAAACGGTTCGCAGAAGAGCATGGATTCAGGAAGTATTACGCGTCGTACGAAGAACTGGCCGGTGATCCTGAAGTGGATGTGATATACATTGCTTCACCGCATTCGGAGCATTATGAACAGACTCTCCTGTGTCTGAGGAATAAGAAGGCAGTCCTTTGCGAGAAGGCATTTTCGCTTAACAGCAGGGAAACGGATGAGATGATAGCCGAAGCCCGCCGGCAGGATGTTTTCCTGATGGAAGCCCTGTGGCCGCCGTTCCAGCCGTTTTATCTTAAGGCTCATGAGATAATCCGATCAGGTATTCTCGGTAACATTATTAATATGCATGCCTGGTTCTCCTTCATTCCGCCCTATGATCCAGTTGACCGTAAATTCAATATTTCCCTGGGAGGAGGGTCGCTTCTTGACATTGGAATTTATCCGGTTATTGACGCCCTTTCATTCCTGGGTGTTCCTGATGAAGTAAAGGCGGCCGCATCATTTGGGCAGACCGGATCGGAGGAATCGATATCTGCGGTTCTGAAGTATAATTCCGGGAAGCTTGCGACCATTTACAGTTCATTCAGGACAAATAACGGGATAGGCTGCGATCTTCTTTGCGAAAAAGGGAATCTGACTGTTTCGCGGGGACGGGATATGAATCAAAGAGTAATACTTGAGCTTCACGGCAAGGAAAAGGAGACTTTTGTATTCTCGCCCCCTGCACTGGGATATCACTGGGAAGCAGAGGAGGTTATGAACTGCCTCGACAGTCAGCTCAGGGAGAGCCCTGCCGTGCCGCTTTCATTCAGTGCCGGGCTGATGCTTACACTCGACAGGATAAGGCAGTCGGCAGGAATTGAATTTCCGGGAAGAGATTAGAATATGAATTATACGGCACGACAGAAATGACGGAATGGCTGCCAGCCAATTAACAGCCCTGCCAGGCACATGTCAAAGTCAGAAAGCAGTTCCGGAAACGATAAGTCGTTCTACCTGAAGAAGCTCAGGCTGAGCATGCTGATACCAGGAATTTTTGTATTCCTGATGTGGCTGGTGAAGGCAGTTGAGATAATGTTTGACCTGGATCTTACACGGTTAGGCATCTATCCTCTTGAAATGAAAGGCCTTGCCGGTATATTGTTTTCTCCTTTCATACATTCCGGTTTCAGACATCTGTTCAACAACAGCCTGCCTCTTTTTTTTCTTGGTACCGCCTTCTTTTATTTCTATTCCGAAATAGCTGTCAAAGTATCGCTGTGGACCTGGTTCCTGACGGGGCTTTCCGTTTGGCTGGCCGGTCGGCCTTCATGGCACATCGGGGCCAGCGGACTTATTTACGGATTTGCCTCTTTTTTATTTTTCAGCGGTATCATACGGAAATACTTCAGGTTGATTGCCCTGTCGCTTCTGATAGTATTTATCTATGGTTCAATGGTATGGGGTATCTTCCCCGATATCTATGAAAATGTTTCATGGGAGTCCCATATGCTCGGATTCATTTCCGGGATTATCCTCGCTGTCGCGTACCGGAAAGAAGGTCCTCAGGAACCGGTCCATGAATGGCTCGATGAGGAGGATGAAGATGAAGAAAACGGGAAACCTGAATGACCTGCCCGGGGTTTGTTAAAAATCGTTAAATCATTCTGTTATAACATTTTCGTAGTTATGTTAATTCAAATTAATGCGGATATTTACCGCATGTTCAAAATCCTCCCTTATAGAGATAAATAATTGAATATGAGAAACATAATTGGATTTTCCTTCTTTTTTATCCTTGCAGCCATCCTGCCTCAGAAAATTCTTTCACAGGAAGCAGTTGCTCATGATTCGGTCAGGATCAACGCTGTAAGGATATTTCTCGATTGCAGGGATTGTGATATGAACTATACCAGGCAGGAAATCCCATACATTAACTACGTCAGGGACGTCAGGGAGGCTGAGGTTTACATTCTGGTAACTGACCAGAATACTGGAAGCGGAGGGGAGCAATTCACCTTTGTATTCCACGGCCAGGGGAAATTTCAGGGAATGGACGACACTCTGACCTATACGACAAGTCCTGACCAGACTAATACAATTGAAAGGGAAAAGAGGACAAACATGCTTAAGATGGGGTTGATGAGATATGTGGCACGTACTCCGCTTTTTGATGAGATTGAAATAAACCACACCGGTAATCTTGAGGAACAGGAAGTTACAGACAGATGGAACAACTGGGTTTTTTCAATATCCACAGAACCTCAGTTCGAGTCGGAAGAGACAAACAAGGAGCTTTCTCTGAGGAATTCCATAAATATACGCAAGGTAACTCCCGATATAAAACTAGAGATCGAGATGGATCATTTTTATAACCGGGAAAAGTTCATTGAAGATGCCGGGACCGAAGAAGAAACAGTTAATATTTATAAAACAAGTGATCTGATCATCGAAAATCTGTTTGTAAAGAGTCTGAGCGAACACTGGTCTGCCGGCCTCAGGTGGGATATAGGATCGTCGACTCGGGAGAACTACAATCTGGCAACCAACATACTTCCTTCAGTCGAGTATGACATCTTTCCATACAGTGAGGCAACGCACAGGCAGTTGAGGATACTGTACGGCGCAGGTTTGCAGGCAAATAACTACATTGACACCACTGTCTTTAACAAGGTGAAGGAAAACCTTTTCCTTCATAGGCTGAATGTCGCTTTTGAAGTCAGGGAAAAATGGGGTTCAATAGCAGTTATGCTGGTTGGATCGAATTATTTCCACGATTTTTCAAAGAACAGGATTCAGCTGAACTCATCGCTGAACATAAGAATTTTCAAGGGGCTGTCGGTTGAAATAGAGGGAGGCGTTGCCCATATCAACGACCAGCTCAACCTCAAGAAAGGGGGCATCACAGAAGCAGAAAGACTGTTGCGGCTGAGGGAGCTGGCAACGAGATACCGGATTGACGGCGGCATTGAGCTCACCTATACCTTTGGTTCCATCTACAACAATGTAGTCAATCCGAGGTTCAACTCATCCAACTCTTATTAATAGAATGTAAGAACCCGTTATTATCGCGAGCCGATAAATCAGGGATGACGTTCCGGAGATATTAATTACAACGCGCCTTGGTATCTCCGATTTATATGCCGGCGGATTCGGAGTCGATGAAAACGGTGAGCCTGACTTTACCGAGAGCCTTCAACTCGTTGAACAACTTGCCTCACGCGGCATTGGGCTTTTGAACATCACGATGGGAAGTCCCTATCATAATCCGCATGTCAGCAGGCCTTACGATACGCCGGTTCCTGGAAGTAAGGTTCCCGGGGAACATCCCCTCGAAGGCGTGATCAGAATGATAAATGGCACCGCCCTGTTCCGCGAAAGGTTTCCCGCGATAGCAATGGTCGGATCAGGCTGGTCATATCTGAGGCATTTTGCCCCCTGCGTGGCAGCTGCAGTTATCGGCAACGGCAGAGCCACCTTTGCAGGTTTTGGAAGAAATTCGTTTGCCTATCCCTCGATGCCCCTCGATCTGATGAATACGGGGAAGGCCGACCCGAAGAAAACATGCATCACCTGCTCGGGCTGTACCAGGCTGATAAGGAGCCTGAGGCCCGGAGGATGCGTGATACGCGACAGGCAGAAGGTTGCAGAGGCTGCTGCAGAGGCATCTGCACTTTATAAATCGGTCCGAAGCAGGCTCGGGGCGTCATCAGCGGGAGAGCTTGCAGCATGTTTCAGGATATCGGATCTCTGCCTGACGCATTACTTATATCTCGAGGCTGTCAGGCATTATATAGAAGGAGGAGGCAGAAGCCGCAGATCGTATATTGTAACGGAAGGAGTGGATTCATCCTTTAACGGACTCGCAGGAAATTATTATGGAACAGAACTTTGCCGGTACAACAGGGAAGTTGAAGCATCCATACAGGAGGCAAGGTTCGTTAATGGTAAAGTCAGATTCACATTCACGGCAGTGAGGGAGATTCCTGAGCAAAACCTTTGGTTCGAGAAGGTGTGGAAAGAATATCTTAAAGATAATTATCCCGGAGAACAGGATAATTCAACAAATTATTAACTTTAACGCCTCTAACCAAACCTGAAAAACTCATTTCGCATGAATGGGAAACCTGTAGCTGTTATTACAGGAGCCTCAAGGGGTATCGGTCGCGCAACTGCAATTGCCCTGGCCGGCGAAGGCTTTGATATTGCCGCCATTGCCCGGTCGGTAAACAGCGAAGGGATGGAAACACTCGGATCTGAAGTTGAAAAGCGCGGAGCGCAATTCTTCCCCGTTGGACTCGACATATCATGTACCGTATGTCAGAAGGAAGTAGTTTCGAATATTCTTGAGCGGTATGGCCGTATCGATTTTCTTGTAAATAATGCAGGTGTTTCTCCCCTTCAGAGGAAGGATCTCCTCGAAATGACGGAAGATAGTTACGACCGTGTAATGAATATCAATCTCCGGGGTCCGGTCTTCTTTGCCCAGAAGGTCGCCAGGGAGATGCTCTGGTTGAAAAGCCAGATTCAGGGATACAAGCCGGCCATAATCTTCATTACATCTGTATCTGCCGACCTTTCTTCACCAAACAGGACCGAGTACTGTGTTTCCAAAGCCGGACTTAGCATGGCTTCGACAGTGTTTGCCGACCGTCTCGCGAAAGAAGGCATCAGGGTATTCGAGGTCAGACCCGGGATCATAATGACTGATATGACCATTAAAATGACCGACAAGTACACAAAACTGATCAACGACGGATTTGTTCCCCAGCGCGTATGGGGAGTGCCGGAAGATGTCGGAAAGGCTGTCGCATCAATTGCCCGTGGCGACTGGGATTATTCCACCGGAATGGTGTTCGAGATCAGCGGCGGACTGAACCTCCACAGCATGTAAGCAGGCCTCTGCTTTCACTGATCAATAATAAGCAATTGAACAAATCCTGAGTTTTCGTTGTTATTTGTGGAAATTATCACAACATGACAATGAAAAATTTATTATTGATTATAGCGCTTACAACAACAACTGCAGTTACAGGAGCTGCACAGGAAAAATTAACTGCAAGCAAGGAAAAGACAACTTTGTCATGGCTCGGAGAAAAGGTCATCGGACAACATACGGGAACCATTGATATCAAATCAGGTCATCTTACATGGCTCGATAATAAAATTGCATCGGGAGAATTTGTAATAGACATGACTTCAATAAAGTCAGATGAAAAGCTCGACAATCTTGTTGATCATCTCAAATCGGAAGATTTTTTCGGAGTGGACAATCATCCAGAATCGAGACTGGTTATAACTGAAAGCAGTCCTTTTGACAAGGGCACCGGAGTAGTAAAGGGAAACCTGACGATTAAGAATATCACTCATCCGGTTGAATTCAGGGCTACAGTGCAGAAGGATGAAGAAGGATACTGGTTTTATGCAAACATTGTAATTGACAGGTCGAAGTACAATGTCCGCTATGGCTCAGGATCATTTTTTGACAATCTGGGAGACAAGACTATTTATGACGAGTTCAAGCTCAAGGTAAACCTGTTTGTCGGGAAATCATGAATCGCGAGTGATTTCTGCAGGCAATGTCCCGGGATTCAATCCCGGGATTTTTTATTTTAACAAGTTTTTGGAAAATTCACAAATCATGACAATCTTGTAGTGATCAATAAGATTGTTTATGAAACCCACATGTATCAAATACACAAACACGTATGTATATAATTTTCAAACATGTGGGTTCCATCAGACCTTTAAAATCAAAATTATATACTGATGAAAAGTGGTTCTTCGGAAGGTTCAAACAGGCAGAAGCTTGTTTACGAGGGATTTCTGGTCCCTTTCATACTTGTTACCAGTCTCTTCTTTCTCTGGGGCTTTGCTCACGGATGCATTGATGTTCTGAACAAGCATTTTCAGGAGCTCCTCAGTATGTCGAAAGCCAGGTCGGCTTTTATACAGTTCGTTTTTTACGGTGGCTATTTTCTTATGGCTCTTCCTGCCGGGCTGCTTATGCAGAGGGTGGGGTACAAAAAAGGAATTATAATCGGCCTTCTACTCTTTGCCGGAGGGGCTTTCCTGATGTTTCCCGCCACTTTTATACAGACCTTCGGAAGTTTCCTGTTTTGCCTTTTCATAATTGCCTGCGGTCTGACATGTCTGGAGACTGCTGCAAATCCATATACTACTGTACTGGGGCCGCCCGATTATGCCGAAAGGAGGATCAACTTCTCACAATCGTTCAACGGGCTCGGCTGGGTAGCGGGTCCCCTGGTGGGAGGCACGCTCATATTTTCGGGAGGCGGAAATGGGAACAAATTTTCTACAATAGCCCTTCCCTACATGCTTATAGGTACCATGGTACTTATAGTTGCTTTTCTTTTCTGGAGAATAAAATTCCCTCCGGTGAAGGAGGAAACGGAGGAGGCAGGAGCTGCATCTGCCGGGACTCTCAGGGATCTCCTGAAATATCCTCACTTCATTCTCGCGGTTATTGCGCAGTTTCTTTATGTCGCGGCACAAACCGGTATAAACAGTTTCTTTATTAATTATGTTACCGAGGAGATACCTTCGCTTACCAACCAGCAGGCTTCGCTCATACTGGGGATAGGCGGGATGGGATTGTTCTGGCTCGGACGTTTTACCGGGAGCACCGTATTTATGAGGATAGTAAGTCCCAATAAGCTTCTTGCCGTTTATGCTGTGGCAAATGTTATAATGATGGCCCTGGTTGTGGCCGGACTTGGCTGGATTTCAGTAGTCGCCCTGTTTTCAACATACTTCTTCATGTCGGTAATGTTTCCCACGATCTTTGCCCTTGGCATCAAGGATCTCGGGCCGCTGACCAAGAAAGCCTCGTCATTCCTGGTGATGGCAATAGTAGGAGGTGCGCTCATTCCCCTGTTGATGGGCTACATTGCTGATGTATCGAGGATGGCTCTTGGGTTCATTGTGCCCCTTGTGTGTTTTGCATTCGTTGTTTACTATGGGCTGAGCGGATACAAAGCCGGAAGAGCTGCCGTGCAATAATAGTTCTGGTTTGGTTTAGCCTGGTTAATTACCGGACAGAATTTCGGAGAGCTCGTTTTTTATTTCCCTGAAGCGGTTTCTGTCCATTCTGGCACCGACTATCTCGATTACTTTTCCTGCCATCAGCGAGCCGGCCACACCGCATTGCTCAAGGGGGAGGCCGTTTGCCAGGGCGTAAAGGAAACCTGCAGCATACAGATCGCCTGCGCCTGTTGTATCGACGCAATTCACGGGGAAGGCAGTCACCCTGACTTTTTCCGTACCCTGGGCAAGCCACGATCCTTCAGCTCCTACCTTGAGAATGACGGTTGGAGACATTTGAGAAAGGACCGGAATAGCTTCCTCAGCTTCAAGTCCCGTGAATGCAAAGGACTCCTGTTCGTTTGCAAACAGTATATCAACATATTCTGTCACTATCTTCCGGAATGAATCGATGTGTTCCTCGACCACATTATAGCTTGCCAGATCGAGAGCGACAAGCATGTTTTTGCTATGGGCGATGTTGCAGGCTGTATCGACCAGGGGTAAGTTGTTTATGATATAACCTTCGAGGTATAGAATGTCATACCCTTCGAAAAGCAGGGGGTTGAGATCATTTTCACTAAGTTCGGTTGCAGCGCCAAGGTGGGTTGCGAATGTCCTTTCGGAATCATCAGTAATGAGAGCAATGGCTGTGCCGGTTGGTGAGTTTCTGCGGATAAGGAGGGTGTTTGTTCCGGCTTTTTTCATTTCATTTTCAAAAAAGTCGCCGATATCGTCGCGGCCTATTGATCCGATGAATCCGGTATCGGCGCCGAGCATTGCCAGTCCGTGGATTGTATTGGCGGCCGAACCGCCTGATGTCCAGGTTCTGGGGAAGATTTCAGTTGCTGCCTTTATTCCTTCTGATTTTTCCCTGTCGACAAGTTGCATGCTGCCTTTGGGCAGATTGAATTCCTGGAGTATATACTCACCCTGGAGTAAAGTCATGATATCCACAAGGGCATTGCCTATTCCCAATATCCGTTTCATCCGCAAATAATTTATTTTTAATGGTCGGATGGAACCACACATGATTGAAAATTAATAATCTTCTGTTGTGTTTGAGATTTTGGTCAATCATGTGGGTTTCATCGAAAATTTTTCCGCGAAGATATTGCTTAATTCACATAAAGGGCTTATTTTTGGCACGCTAAATTTGAGCGCAAATAATCTTCCTCAGTAGCTCAGTTGGTTAGAGCAATGGACTGTTAATCCATGGGTCGCTGGTTCGAGTCCAGCCTGGGGAGCAATTAAATAAAGATAAAGCCCTGTAGTTTAATTGATTACAGGGCTTTTGAATTTGATAACTAAAGAATAGCTAAGAATAGTTCATCTTTTAAGGCTTCTTCTGGATATCTTTCAATACTAATCCTGCCAGGATGTAAGTATTCCATTCTCAAAGTACAAATAAACATCCCTATAATAAACCCATTGTTCATGAACCCCCCATGATCCTATTGTCCTATTAATTTCTTCTGGATCACCCCAGCTGTCCTTAGCCATTTTATCAGTCATCCCTAACCAAATTTTACCACTAAGAATTTTTTCACCAGTTGCAGAACCATATTTTTTTATCATAGAATTTCTCCTTAGGTCTGATAGTTTCTTTGCATTCTCTTCCAGTTTCTTTGCTTCCTCTTCTTTCTTTC
>JBAQCK010000106.1:0-43837 GCA_049294075.1 Bacteroidales bacterium
TGCGATGAAAAATCGAGAGTCAGGAAAAAACATAAATTTGAGAAGAGATTAAACATAATAATCCCGGGAAAATGAAGTCATGTTTATGAAATTTTTGAAAAAAGATGAGTTTTCTTTCTGACACTAATTAAATCCTGATATCAATTTAATATCTTCTTTTTTTTGAGAAAAATGATACTGGCTTTATGATTATTGAAGCATTGTTTTTTATCCTCTACTGCAAGGAGTTCTAAAGCCACATATGGGACCATGAGTTCTCCCATAAGTTTTATCACATCCTCAACAGGCAAAGGATTTTCTGTAAGTACTGGTTGCATCTCTCCACCTGATTGCTGAATAGTTTTTATATGGGATGAAACCCAGCGGGAATCCAGACTTGACAGGAATTCCATAACTTCATCAGGATCTGATTTTACTCTGGATGATTTGCGAAAAGGATTGCTTAAATCATACTGGAATCCTGTCTTGATGGTGTTCATAAAAAAATCAGCAAGGCCGTAATATGAAGAACCGTCACCAAAAAATGATTCATCCGAGTTTTCAATTAGCAGTCTCAACCCTCTTGCTTCTGCAATAGCGGCACAACTGTCAACTACTTTAGTAAGTCTCAGGAATTCCTCATTGTTCCAGCCTTTTTTCTCAGGATTGGGGACAAATTCTGATTTTGAAATCATTACTCTGAGGATACCGGGGTGGAATTGAGCAGTGTTTTCAAGTGCTTTTGGGAATACTCTTAAGTAGCCAGAATCAAGAGGATTCTTCTGTATTTCGTAAATGACTTCAATTTGATTATTTTTGGCAAAATCTGACACTCTTTTGCATTCATCTATCGACAGGGTAGCCAAATCATCGCGAAGCTCAATAAATTGAAATCCTTCCTTTGCGGCAAATCCAATTATCTCAATGAGATTTTCTACACTAAGTGGCATAGCCTTTTGAAAGTTCTGGGTTGTAAATCCAATCTTAAGATCAGGGTAATCATTAAAAGCCAATGTGTTCTTGTCCGTGCTTGTTTTGCAGGATGTACTTATGATAAGAGCTGCAAGTAGAATGACCAGTCCTTTCGAGTTAAATTTAAATTTCAAAATCTTCATAATAAGAAATTTTGTAGTTTGCTAAATAATGCTTTTGCCGAGTCCATATAATTTTATTCTAATATCCCTATGTCCTTGAGATATTTAATGCTCATTGAGTGATTATTATAACATTGGTTCTTATCTTCTTCTCCTGGTAGCTCTAGTGCAACCCATTTAATGTTAAGAATGCCCATCAAATTTACAATCCTTTCTATCGGGATAGGATTGTCAGTAAGAACTGATTGAATTTCGCCATTAATAATTGTTTTAAGGTGGGTTGTAATCCAGCGCTTCCCATTGGTATTTAAATACTGTTCAACCCTCCCGGGCTCTGCCTTTTCCCTTGAAGTATTCCTGAATGGATTGCTGATATCAAACTGAAGTCCTGTACCCTGTGTATTTGTAATCAGATCTGCCAAACCGAAAAAAGACTGTCCGTCCCCAAAAAATGCTTCGTTAAAGTTTTCAACCACAAATTTGATATCCATTTTACCTGCTTCTGCAGTGCAGTCGTCACATATCTTTGTTAATCTTGAAAATTCACTATCGGTCCAACCCCTTTTTAATGGATCATTGTCAAATTCCGATTTTGAAACAATTGTCCGGATTATTCCAGGTGCCCCGAAAAGAGCAGTATTGCGTAACCCTTTCTCAAAAACATTCATGTAGCTCTCATCCAGGGGATTTTTATGTATTTCATATATGATTTCAATATTGCATTTTCTGGCATATTCAGCTAATACGATGCATTCGGAATCAGAGAGTTCTGCCAAGTCATCACGTATCATTATGAACTGGTACCCTTCATACAAGGCATAATCTACTAATTCAGAAAGGTTTGCAACGTTAACCTTCATGATTTTATGAAAGTTCTGTGTTGAGAAACCAATTTTTAAATTAGGGTAGTTGGTAAAGGATAGAGATGCTTTCATAGGATAGTACTTTAAGTTTCCATAGAATTTTAATCTTCTAACAATATAACAATCAAATCCATTACGTTTGTATTAGTCGGCCCGGTAATAACGAGCCCCCCCTCATGTTTAAAAAAGTTATAGGAATCAAAATCATTTATATACTTTGCACACTCCATCTGCAGATTTGAAGCTTTCCAGTAAGTGTTTGAATCTGCAACCGCACCTGCAGCGTCTGTAGGGCCATCAGTACCATCCGTACCGCCTGCCAGAAATGTTATCCCTGGGATATCTTTTATGCGCCTTGCCATTAAGAGAACTAAATGCTGGCTTCTACCACCCAGTCCATTCCCGCATATTTTTACCGTAGGTTCACCTCCTAATAACAGACAGACCTTGTTATTTGATATCTTTTGCTTTTCTTCGACTATAATCCTTACCAGGTATTCTGCAACTTCTTCAACATCCCCGTTAAGTGTGTTGGTGATAATCCGAGTCTGATATCCCAGTGATTCTGCTCTGATTTTGGAATTCTCCAAAGCAAGGGTATTATTGCCAATAATGATATTGCTCGTGTTTAAAAAGCACGGATCTGATTCTTTAAGCGTTTCCTGAAGCAGATCCATTGAACCTTGTAACAATATTTCCAGAATATTCTCCGGAATATCATTCCGGATATTATACTTATTGACTATTTCAATCGCATCAGTATATGTTGTTGGATCCGGAACGGTGGGCCCGGAAGCAATCACATCCAACGGATCTCCAATGACATCAGATAAAATCAGACTTACCAGCGTGGAAGGATAAGCTGCTTTCGCGAGCATACCACCTTTCACTTTCGACAAGTGTTTCCTGATACAATTAATCTCGGTAATATTAGCTCCTGACTTAAGAAGAATATTATTAAGAATTTTTAAGTCATTCAAGGAACATCCTTCTGGCACATCAGCTAAAAGAGCAGAGCCCCCTCCCGATATCAGAAAAATAACCAGGTCTTTAGCTTTTGCTGAATTTACTAATGAGAGTATTGATTCTGTTCCCCTGATACCATTTTCATCAGGCACAGGATGTCCTGCTTCTGTGATTGTGATATACTTAAGAGGAATCGAGTGTCCGTATTTTGTTACAATATGGCCAGCCTTTATCCTTGAGCCCAGGATGGATTCTATTGCAGAAGCCATTGAGGCACTTGCTTTACCAACTCCAACTACATAAATGTCATTTGTCCGAGATAAATCAATAGTCTGACTCTCTATCTGAAGGAGATCTTGATTAATTGAAACACGTCTGGAAATAAGATTTTCTGGTCTCACACTTTCGACTCCTTTCAGGAATATTTCGATAGCTTCTTGTCGATTAATCATTTTGGGTTTCCATATCTTTTGTGACTCCAAATTATTTATTATGAATATTCAGGTAGATGGTTAGATAATCATGTGTATCAAATGGTAGTTATTTCTATACTACTTAAAATCAGCACTTAACCATTACCTACAGTTACATTTGCAATTTTCTCATAGAATTTTACAATGCTGCAATGGTCATCGTTGGAGAGTCCATCAGCATTAAGAGCATGCATCATTTCCAATACAGCTGAAGTAAGGGGTAAAGGTACGCCCACATTATGAGAAGTTTCCAGAACATTATTAAGATCTTTAATATGCAGTCCGATGCGGAATCCAGGATCGAATTTACGCTTTAAGATTAATGGCGCCTTTGCATCAAGAACTGTGGATCCAGCCAATCCTCCACGAATAGCCTTATAAACGACTTCAGGATTAACGCCTGCTTTTTGCGCCAATACCAGTGCCTCTGACATTGCAGCAATATTAATTGCAACGATTATCTGATTACATAGTTTAGTAATATTTCCTGATCCAATTTCTCCCACATAGACAACAGAAGATGCCATTGCCTTAATCAGATCGCAACATTTGTCAAAAACATCCTTTTTCCCGCCAACCATTACAGAAAGAGTCCCATCAATAGCTTTTGGTTCTCCACCACTGACCGGAGCATCTAACATTTCAATACCTTCCTTTGCTAGTTCCTGATAAATCTCTTTGCTAACAATCGGAGAAATGGAGCTCATATCAATTACTGTAAGCTCTTTATTGGCCCCTTCAATAATACCCTCACTGCCTAATACTACCTCTTTGACATGAGGGGAGTTTGGCAACATTGTAATTATTAAGTTGACCTCAGAAGCCACTTCTTTTGGAGATTGGGCAATTTTCGCACCTAAGCTCGCCAACTCTTTTGTAACCTCCGGTTTCTTATCCATTACTATCAGTTCGTGGTTAGCCTTGATAAGGTTTTTACACATTGGTTTGCCCATTATACCTAATCCTATAAATCCAATTTTCATATCTTTTTATTACTATTTAGATTCCAACTATTTAATATTATTAAAATACTGTTGGTGCAACAACATAGATTAAGAGGAGACCTATTAAGCCAGTTAAGACAACTAGGAACAAAAGTGGTTTGAGATTTCGTTTAATGATTAAGCCTTCAACACCAATTAATCCTACTGTAGCACAACCAGTTACTACTTTTTGAACATTTATTAAATTGCCAAGGGCCCCTCCAACATTTTGCAAGGAGACAGTTATTATATGAGAAATTCCAAGTTCATCAGCAATTGAATACTGAAAAAGGGAGAATAGCATATTTGATACAGTATTTGATCCGGAAATAAAAGCGCCCAAAGCCCCAACAGATGAATCAATCAGAGGCCATGCACCTTTAAAAACATCCATTACTGATTGTGCCATTGCAACAGGCATGCTCAAGAAATCATTAGGATTGTTTCCAGACTCTACCATAATTCTAACCATGGGAACTGTAAATATCAATGAGATAAAAGGACTCTTGATACCCTTAACTGCCTGTTTCCAGGCTGTACTTACCTGTGATGTATTCATTCTGAATAAAGGAATGCAAAGCAATGCAATAAAGGTAAATGGCATAATACCCGCATTGCTAAAAAACTCAAATTCAGTAGAAATGCTTGTACCAAATAATTGTGAAGAAGATATTTTTATTGCTTTCAGCCATGAATTAAATGGAAGAAAATCAACTCTGGCGATTATAAGCAGTAACCCAATAAGGATGTAAGGGCTCCAGGCTTTGAATGTTGAAATGTTTTCTGTTATTTTTTGAGTTGAAGCCATTGAGATTGAACCAGTCCAGTTCTTTTCCCAACTGCTTTTTTCGGGAAAATCCCACACTTTTTTTGGCACAAGAAAGCCAGCTTTTGTGGTAAACATTAGGATTATCAGACTAATAAGTCCACCGATCAGTGAAGGAAATTCCGGACCCAGTAAAAAAGCTGTTATTAAATATGGGATGATAAAACAAGCACCTGAAAATAGAGCATATGGCCATATCGCCAGACCTTCCTTTATACTCTTATTCTTACCAAAGAATTTTGTAAGCATCATCACTATAATTAATGGCATCAAAATTCCTGGGATACTGTGCTGAATTGCAGTCCAGACGCCTATTTGATGAACAAATTCACCAAAACTCAGTCCATGCGCAGTGATCGCATCCACAACATCTGGCGTATTTAATGAAGAACCCACCCCAATTAGAGTAGGGGTTCCAACGGTCCCAAACGATACCGGTGTCGTATTCGCAATAATTGCGACCATAACGGCTGCAAGAGCAGGAAATCCGATAGAAAACATTAGAGGAGCAACTAATGCAATTGGAGCCCCGAAACCTGCGGAGGCCTCAATAAAACCACCAAACAGAAATGCAATGATAATAGTTTGTACCCGTCTGTCTGGTGAAATATAAGCGAAGCTTTTATTTAATACTTCCAGGGCTCCGCTTTCCCTAAGAGTAAACAAAAGTGCAAGAGCCCCAAAGACAATTAACGTAATAGTAAGAGCCGTTGCTGCCCCATTGATACTTGATGCAAAGATCCATTTAAAGGGAGTTTCCCAGACGAAAACGGCCAGGATCAATGTTATCAAAAATGCTAATGGCATAGCCTTTGTAGCTGGCCAGCGAAAACCGACCATTAGGACAAAAATAGCAGCAATCGGGATGACAGCTATCAGAGCAAGAATTCCTTCAGACATATTATTAGTTTTAAGTATATGAAAAATGTTATGGTTTTATATCTCAATTCATCACATAAATAGCAACCTATTTATAAGTACATAAGAGCATCTCAAAGTCTCCTACTTCGGGTACCATACATTCAATCCACCCGGCTGACTCTTTAAAGTCCAGACTTACACCTGACCTTAATAATCGAATCTCTTTTACCTGCTTTTGTGGTTTAAAACGGATATTTGTATTGTGTATAGAGACTGGTTCCCTGACAGATGTCCCCATAAAACCAGAGTGATTTATCATCCCAATCCATTCAAAAGACCCATTACGATTGGCAAGATGAGTCATTTCTATCATGGGAGAAGCATCCGTTTTGATATTGGTTTCAACCTGCAGGAGATTATTTAACGACCCAAGAAAAACAGCTCTGTGTGCATAGTTTCCTTTTACGTTATATTCGGATCCCAGCAACCACGGTATGTAAACTGTTTTACCTTCACCATAGTTATAGTAAATAGCTCCAGGAAATTCTGAAATTTCTTCCTCTTTATAATAGGTCTTTTCTGCAGGGCCATACATATTGGTTGGAAGCAGTCTAAAATACCCCTGGGCTCCCTCCTTAATTTTGCACTTTAGAAATCTGGAATTCATCATCATTAAAGTAAAGTAGTCAAACTCCTTTTCACCGAATGCCTTTTTGTCATTCTCAAACACTTTTAGATAAGTAGCCTGAGATTGAGGGAATATTTGATATTCCGGTTCTACACCTAATGAGTTTAAACTAATCCTCCCGTTACTCACATCCAAAGTGGAAGTTGCGCCTGTAACAAGAAGCTTGCCTCCCTTCTCAACATAATTATCCAGAAGAGTGGTTAACCTGGTATCAAGATTTATTACATCCCCCAATATAACCACTTCATATTCCTCAAGTTTCCTAGGTGTGGTTTCAGCTCCCAGGTAGTCAGGATTTATTATGTCATACATTATATGTTCCTCAGACAAAAGTTTTATCATTCCCTTAAATTCTGGTCCGGAACCTTGTATAAGAGCGACATTGTTTACTGCCTGAACATTGGTAAAGAACTTTTCATGGGCTTTGTGAAATGCAAATAATTCATTAACAATGGGAATGAAAAGACGATCTTCATAATGAACAAGAGTTCCAACGACTACAAAACCAATCGGAGCTCCATGAAGCATATCTTCAAGCCACCAATTACGCAATAGGTTTGGGGAACTCATGATGTTCCGATAGCCTATTGCCTGGAATCCCATAATCAGATTAACAGGAGTTTTATCCTTATATGTGCCAAGTGTACGTTTCACATTAATTGTGGCATGATAGATATTGTCAACGCCTGGTCGCATGGAAGCTCCTGATTCAGAAGCGATCCAGGAAGTCCCGACATCATTGTAGTTATAAATTATAAGATTGGGATTTTGCTGCTTGATAAAATCAGTGACTTTTTTGTACAATTCATTTGCTGTCTCTCTCTGGAATTTCCTGTAGTCTTCAATATGGGGATCATTGTTGTCTATAGGTAGTTTATAGCCAGTAGCTTCGAAAAATCTCTTTTTGCAGTTTTCGCACTGGCATATCCCATAAAAAGTACCGTCATAAGTGGCTCCTGTATAGCCCATCATATTGAAAAAGATTCCATCGATGTCATAATTATCAATAACCTCCTTTAAAATTTCAAAAGCATATGTCTGGTAATACCCTCCATTTATACAAGCAGCAACTGTATTGTTGAATTCGAGGTTTTTACCATTTGCACCGATGTACAGCCATTCGGGTTTCTTTTCCGCAATGCTTGGGTGAACTTTGCTAAAGTCAAACCTTGCCATGTATTTTATTCCTTTTTCGTGGAGTTTCTGTATCAAATCACCAACAAAATCACTGGATCCCATATGTGGATTCTTGTACTGAAATGGTAACTTTGTCTGATAACTGGCCGTAATACCACCTGTGTTGAATAATACAGCTGTTGCGGATGCATCAACCATCGATTGTACATAGTCATCCACATCCATGCTTGCATAGACCTCAGGAAAATTAGTTTGAAGTAGTCTGATCGGGGTCCTATTCCACCATGTCCCGTCATAGGTGCCTGGATCTATTTCAGCCGTATTCGAAATAGGACTCTGCTTACAGGAAATAAGGAGCACTATTACCCCAAGGATTAAATAGAAATTGTATTTTTTCATGGTTATTAGGTTTTTATCTGCACTTGAAAATTCATAAGGATTAAAAGCAAAATATTTAAGACAAAATTTTCTTCAAAGCGCTCAACAATAGATCAATGTGATTCTGTGTGCAGCTTTCTCCCATCAATCCAATTCTCCAGACTTTCCCGGCAAATTCACCTAATCCGGCTCCTATCTCAATATTATATTCATTAAGAAGCTTGTTTCTTACATAAGCATCATCAACACCATCTGGTATTTTTATGGCATTTAGCATTGGTAACCTGTATTCCGGAGCAACTAAAAACTCAAAACCCATTGATTCAAAGCCTTCTTTTAGAAGGACATGATTTTGCTTATGTCTTTCAAAACGAGCTTGTAATCCTTCTTCCAGAACTAATCTTAGGGCATCATGAATTGCATAAATCATTGATATTGGACCAGTATGATGATACGCTCTTTTGGCCCCCCCCCAGTATCTTCTTATCATCGACATATCAAGATACCAGATCTGAACCTTCGATTTTCTTTTATCCATCACTTCAACTGCCCTCGGGCTGAATGAAACAGGCGACAACCCTGGAGGTGCAGAGATGCATTTTTGTGTACCACTATATACTGCATCTATTCCCCATTCATCTACTCTTACATCTGTTCCCGCAAGTGAAGTTACTGTATCCACAACAAATAAAGCATCCACTTCATGCACCAGCCTGCTGATTTCTGTTAGTGGTTGTAACACACCGGTTGAAGTCTCTGCATGAACTATTGCCACCAGTTTTGGTTTGCATCCTTTTAATGCTAATCTTAACTTATCAGGATCGATCGGTTTTCCCCAAGGTGCGTCAACACGTATTAGTTCGGCGCCACATCGTTCGACAATATCACACATTCTGTTACCAAAAACACCATTAACGCATACAATAGCTGAATCTCCTGGCTCCAGAAGATTGACAAAACAAGTTTCCATGCCTGCACTACCTGTTGCAGAAATAACAGATGTAACCTGGTTTGAGGTTTGAAAGACCTGCCTTGTCATTTCCATAACCTCATCCATAATCTTAATGAATTGAGGATCAAGATGACCTATCAAAGGTGTTGATAAGGCTTTTAAAACTCGGGGATTAACATCACTTGGCCCTGGTCCCATCAACACGCGAGCGATAGGATTTAGTTCTTCTACCATACTACTTTGTTTTTTGTACGTTTTTAAAATAATCTACCTTACCACAACAACCTCCTGATTAAGAATTGAGCTTATCTGGAAATTGCTCCATCCTTCCTTTACCACAGCCGGAATTTTTTGGCCTGCAACAAGAAGGTTTAGGTATTCTCCCTTTACATCATTATTAAGTTTGACTTTAACTGTAATGGGGCCGATAGGGATATACTCATCTACTGGAGCGCGCCATGTACCAGCACTTGTCAGATTTGTCAAATGCAGGATCATTGTACCAGGCTGCTGATAGAGACTGCAGTCTATCAGACCCGGTCCTTCAACTTTCAGAGGTGAGTCATCTTTTGAAACCCATCTGATTATGTTAGTCAGAAGATTACCATGATCAGGCAGGTTATACCTGGCAAATTGTCTGTCTATATCTGCAGGCATAAAGACGACACGACTTCCATTCGATAAAGTATTTATAATTAAACCTGCAATTTCAGTCTTCGGCTCCCTCATCCATGCTGTTTCAGGAGGATATATCGGAAATTCAGGAATAAATGTCATTAAGATTTTGGAAGCTTTTTCGACTAGAGCGGGGGTTAGAAATCCTCCGTAAGGAAGAATGTCTGTTTCGTCAAATCCTTTGAAAATCTCATGTCTGCTGTCAATAATTTCAGGCTCTGTACCAGTTTGGGGCCCGTAAACTTTCTTTCTCATTTCCGGGACCAATCTCAAATAAGTATGGGCTGTCCTGCGTAAATTTTCTATATCCTCAGCTCCTGATTTCTTGCTGGAATGAGCACCGAAAAGATCACTAAGTGCATAATCTTTGAGCTTCTCCCCGCTTTCGTTGTATAAACTACTTTCTCCAGTCGCAAAAAGATTTCCACCCCGGTTAACGAATTTTTTAACACTTGCGACCTGGTCTTGAGTTAAACTAGCCAGATTTGGCAATATTAACAGACTTAGCTTCGAAGTATCTCTTTCAATATGGTCAGCATGAACCGGTTGGTAAGGTATTCTTGCCCTGATTAATGCCTGAGTTATTCCTCTCCATGGCAAATCAACCAAAAGATCAGAATCATCACGTCCATAGAAGTCAGTATTTTCCTGGGACCAGACAACTCCCACTTTCCCAATAGGGGTTCGGTTAATCAAAAATTCTTCATATGCTTTGTGCCACCTAAAGATTGGTTCTGCAGTGTGGTACATTCTTCTGTCTTCATGATAGGCGGCAATATGATGCCACCACGGTTGTATTCCTCCGGCAAAACCTTCTATCATCCACATATGAGCTTCAGGAACCGGCTTAGTGGATATCCTGAATGTAGGCCTGCCTGCCTGGTACATTGCCATGCTATCGGGAATAAGCTTGTCCCATCCGAGTATTCCATGTATCAGTTTGCCTATGTCAGCCAGATTTTGAAATCCAGATGAATCGTTACGAGCCTGATGATCAAGCATAATTATATCTGCTTTTGAACAAATTGCCTTAAAATCCCTGAAGCTTCTGGCCTGATTGCTTATAGAACCGCTGTTCATTCCTGACCATGTACATTCTGGTCCCCCTGCGGCTTTGGTTGTACGATTATTTAAATCCCATATTTCCAAACGGCGATCATAATTCCACCTAATCCACTGACGATAAACAGGATTGTCCCAATTCTTTTCTTTTGGAAGCGCTTTTCCGGTTTTCTTCAAAAAGCTTTTTTTACAATTTTCACAATAGCAAATAGATTCTCTTCCCAAACCACTCCAGCTGTTATCGGTGAATCCTTCAGGATGATAGAGATTTGAAATCTCTGTTAGGATCGCAGGTATGTGGTCCTGATAATAGGGGCTGTTCACACAAGAAATATAGAGTTCTCCGGCTCGGTAAGGTTTCCCATCTTTATCAATAGCGAACCAATCAGGATGGGCTTTATAAAACTCTTCATTTGCCCTGTTGGAATCCATTCGGGCAAATACAACAAGTCTATCTTTGTGTGCTGCCTTGCAAAGATCCCCAAATAAATCCCTGTCTCCCAGGTATTGGGCCTTGTAATGTAATGGAATTTTTGTAGGGTAATATGCCACAATCCCACCAGCATTTATGATTACTCCCTGTACCTGGGTGTTTTTCCAATGTTGCCGCCACCATTCTATATCATATATTATGGGATCTTTTTCTGTAATATTAGTCTGCCCCCATCTGGCAATTTTTCGAAACCAAGGAATATTTTCTTCTGACTTTCCTGATATAGGGCCTTGAGATAAAGAAGGAGTTGATTGTATAATGGCTGATCCGGCAATAGTAAATGTAGCTGCAGTAGCCTTCTTAAGAAAAGACCGGCGGCTATTATCTGAACTATGATTTTCAGATAATTTATTAAGCGGAGTTAATTTTGAACGTCTCATAAGGTTTTATTTTACTGGTGGAGGTTAGCTAAAGCTGAAAGCAGTTTGCGGCATTTTGAAAATAATTTTCAAGCTTACCTTCTTTAGAATCCCTTCCCCGAAATTTGGAAGGGATTCTAAGAAAGAAGATAACTGTTTATCTATATCAGGGGTTTTAAAAAACCTGTCTTAATTCTGATAAGATTTGTTTAGACTCAAAGAGCATGTTTTTTGCTCCGAGAGATAGAACTCAATTTCTATTCATATCCCTGATTCTGTGGAAATATTGCTGGATCATTAATTAGTTGAACCTGGCTCAGAGGAAGGGGAAATACAGTCATGTATTCAAGCATGTCAAAATCCTTCATTACGTTGAATGCCTGGCCTGTTCTCAATAAATCAAACCACCTCAATCCCTCAGCTCCAAATTCTAATCTTCGTTCAAGTACAATGGCATCTCGTGTTTCTGACTGTGTCATGTCGAGTGGATAGCCTTCAAGTCCTGACCTTGTACGAACCTGATTTAGATAAGGAATAGCCTGGTCGGTTTTATTGTTTTCATTTAAGGCTTCAGCGTACATTAATAATACGTCTGCATAGCGAATTACTTTCCAGTTCGCTTTACTGTCGTTCGCAGCTGCTACTGATGTCAGGTATTTTTTTGTATAAGTTTGACTGGTATTCGTTGGTATTCTCAAAAATGTACCTTCATTGTCGTAAAATCCACCAGTTACTCCAACAGTAAGATCTTTTCTTGCATCATCATCACTGAAAAGACTAATATAAGCCTGGGTCGGACTCATCTGTTCATCTCCATATCCTCCGACACCATAAAAAACTGCCATTGTATTGAAGTTGGGAAGAAATCTGTTTGTAAAAAGTGAACCTTCTCCCATCCCTTCTTCATATTCAACATCGAAAATATACTCTTTATGATGTTCATTTGAATAATCAAATACAGCATTAAAGTCAGTGAGAAGCTCATACCCCATCGTTGTCACCTCCTGAAGCTTGGTTTCGGCAAGCCCGAATCTGTTTAGAGTCATAAAAACCCTTCCCAGAATAGCTTTGGCTGCGCCTTTAGTTGGCCTACCAATATCAGATGCAGAGTAATTGGTTGGTAATCCATTTTCTGCAGCCTGCAAATCAGGAATTATAAGTTGATCGTAAATAACGTTCAGGTCTGTTCTCCCTGAGGTATACCCTTCTTCAATAGTCAACGGGGTTGTCACCATTGGAACGTCTCCGAAAATTCTGACCAGATCAAAATACGCTAATGCTCTTAAAAACTTTGCTTCAGCGATATACCTCTCTTTATTTGGGACAACACTATTGTCAATATCAGCAATTTTTAAAAGGATCGTGTTTATCATGAATATTGCTCTGTAATAGTTCTGCCAGGTAGAATTCATCAAGCCGTCAGAACTTGTGGTTGCAAAAGTATCAGAAAATGACCAACTATTGCCTTTATAAATCTCCTGCCAGAAATCGTCAGCACGAACATCTCCAAATATGTAGTAATTCTGATATTGACTCTGAAATACATTATAAACTGCTGTCAAAGCATCCTGAAAATCCTTGTCAGTCTTGTAAAGCCTGTCAACACTGACAGAAGAAATTGGATCGAGGTCGATGAAATCTTCACTACATGACATCAAAAGAGATGTCAAGAATATTGTAATAGCAACTAATATATTTTTCATAGCTCTTATTTATTCGTGGTTTATATTAAAACGTAGCACTTAATCCTATGGATAGACTCTTAGCTACAGGATAATTTGAGTTAAAAATTCCTGGTTCCAATGGATTAGAGCTATTACTTACCTCCGGATTATAAAGCCTGAACTTCGTAAACATAAAAGGATTATTAGCATTAAGATATACTCTCAATGAGCTTAGGTAAAGCTTCCTTGCCATTTGCTCATTAAAAGTATAACCCAAATTTATGTTGTTGATTTTCAGATAGGTTCCAGTATCAATATGACGATTGGATCTTTCCCTGTTGCCACCGGTAGGACTGTTGTTCGGTCTGGGATTCCACCCATCCCCCGGCTCTTCTTCAGATTTCCAGTAATCTCTGTTTACGGCAAGTTGTTTGTAACGAGCCCTTGTATAGTAAAGATAATCGTTTACCATAAATACTTCATTGCCATAAGATCCTTGAAGAGTTACAACAAGGCTTAAATTTTTATAGGAAAATGTGTTCGTCATTCCATAATAGAAATCTGGATAAGGAGAACCTATTATCTGTTTGTCATATGTATTAATTAATCCATCGGGTTCTCCATCAGGACCACCGATATCTTCAAATCTCAGATCACCAACACGCGTTTCAGAGACCGTGCCAATACCATATATTGGCCCTTTTTCCAGCTCTTCCTGATTCATAAAAACACCATCAAGCTTGTAGCCATAAAACATGCCCATCGGTTGACCTATCTTAGTTATGTGACTTGATGAGATAATAGGAGCTCCTTCAGGTCCTAATTTTACTACCTTATTTCTAAATCTCGAGATATTGAAGTCTGTCGTCCAGGAAAAATCCCCAACAAAATTACGGGAGTTCAGAGTAAATTCCCATCCATTGTTTTCAACCTCTCCAATGTTCTGCAAAGAAGTATTGAATCCAGTTATGAGGGGAACATAAACATTAAGCAAAAGGTTGTGGTTTGTTGTTTTGAAATAATCAACGTTGAAACTAAATCTGCTTTCAAAAATACTCACATCCATCCCAACGTTAAAGGATTTCTGCTTTTCCCAAGTTAACAGACTGTTTGCAAATTGAGAGGGAGCATAGCCACCAACAGCACCACCACCAAAAGGATATGACTCATAGTTAATTGTTGCAATGTGGGCATAATTACCAATATTATTATTACCCGTTTCCCCATAACTTGTCCGTAATTTCATATCACTAAGAAAAGACAGGTCCTTAAGAAAATCTTCATCTGAAATTCTCCAGGCAAGAGCTCCTGAGGGGAAGAAACCATATTTATTATCCCTTCCAAATCTTGATGATCCATCAGATCTTAACGACGCAGTTACATAATATCTGTTCTTAAAATTGTAATTGATTCTTCCCAAATACGAAATAAGAGACCATTCAGTTTCATCAGAATTCCCCTGGTAGATTATGTTACTAACAGCATTTAGAGTGTAAACAAGGTTGTTGGGATAATCTCTGCTTCTAATATAATTTCCACCACCATGCTGTCTTTGCGTCGTATACCCGATTAAACCAGTAAAATTATGATCATTGAAACTTTTACTATAGTTCAATGTAGTCTCTGTTATCCAGTTAAGAGAACTCGATCTGTCATCATCACCATCTGCTATTGTACGTGCAAAGACGGGTGTTTTTGGGATAAAACTATAATAATGACTATTATTAATGTTAGCCCCTAACATAACATTGAGCTTTAGAGCATCAGAGATTTTGTATTCAGTATTAATATTCGCGAGAGTTCTATGCTGTTCGCTTCTCCTTTTTATCAAATCTATTTGTGCAAGAGGATTCCAGACGTTATTGGTTGCATCCTGCCCATAGCCGCTGAAATAACTGCCATCCTCGTTTTTCAATGGATACCAGTACTGCCATGTCTGAGCTGCCCCCAATATACCTTCTGCATCTCCTTGTCCGCCTGAATGAGCTAAATCTCTTGAGGTCGAATAAACAGAATTGAAATTGAACTTAAGTGATAATCTTTTCGCTAGCTGTGCATCAAAATTAGCTCTGACAGAATATCTTTTAAAATTGCTTGTTTTAATGATCCCATCCTGATCAAGATATTCCCCACTGATACTGTACTTTAAACCCTCATTGCCTCCTGAAGCTGATAAATTGTAACTCTGTTGAGGTGCAACTGTTAATATTTGATCGAGAGCATCAACATTATAAGTGTTTACGCCATTAATCACATCCATGACGGTCTGAGGCACCATGTAATTCCAAGTTAACGGATCACCGGAAACATCATAATTTCTGTCAAGATTTTGATTTTCTATTCCGTAATAATAGTACCACGCTTGCTCCTTCACAGTTAAAAATTCCGGCATTCGCAGGACTTTCTGCAACCCATAATATGCATCAAAACCAATTCTTGCAGTACCAGCCTTCCCCCTTTTTGTTGATATAATTACAACTCCATTTGCTCCCCGGGATCCATAAATTGCTGTTGCTGAAGCATCTTTGAGAACATCAATAGTTTCAATGTCATTTGGATTAATAAACTGGATACTTTCAACAGGATAACCATCAACCACATAAAGGGGATCTGATCCGGCAGAGATACTTCCTACACCTCTGATTCGTATTGCCGGAGCCTCTCCCGGCTCACCGGTAGTGTTCATAATCTGGACACCAGCTACTTTTCCTGACAAAGCTTGATCAACTCTTGCTACAGACAATTCTTTTATTGTGCTGGCGCTGACCTGTCCCACAGAACCGGTCAGATCTTTCTTCTGAACAGTTCCATACCCTATTACTACAACCTCATCCAGCCCTGTAATATCGGATTCAAGTGATACATCCAAAGTTGTTCTGTTAGACAATGGCATCTCAAGGCTTTTATATCCGACAAAGGAAAATACCAATATTGTGGTAGAAGGATTTGAAACCGGCAAAGTATATCTACCATTTATGTCAGATAATGCTCCAACAAGAGTGCCTTTAATTAATATATTAACTCCAGGCATAGGTTCCCCCGTCGATGCATCAGTTACCGTGCCAACAATAGTTTGTTGTTGATTTGATAGTTCAACCGGAACATCCGACACTGGGTTGGGTGTAAGGACGATCTGCCGGTCGCTTACTATAAAATTGACCTCATCAGCGAAAATCTCTCCTAGGATTTCTCTGATAGGCTGATTATTCACTGAAACATCCACTTTGCGTTCCACATCAATTAACTCGTGGTTAAACAGAAAGTAAAACTCACTTTCATCCTCAATTTTGTTAAGGACGTTTTCGATTGTTGCATCCTTCATGTTTAAGGAGATTTTCGTATTCTGTGAATACGATGAACTGGCTATCAGGTTCAAAACTCCACAAAAAAGCAGAAATGCAGTTATTTTCATAGTTAAAAACAATTTTCGCCACTTGCCATAGGGGCAAAGCAAACCATAATTAAGATATTTTTTCATACATTTGAGGTGTTGCGGTTAGTAAAAAGAATGTTAATTGTCAAGCAAAGACATTCAGCTGACCTTGAACTGGAGGAAAGGTGTTACAGCACTTTTCCTCTTAGTTTTTAAGGCCATTCTTTCTTTCATGTTGGGGCCATAGCTATATTATTTTGGTTAAACATACACTCTTGATTTGTCGAAAAATATTATTACTTTCTTCTTTGGGAATGATCCATCAGGCAATGGACTCCGCTTTATTTCCCTGAAATTTAAAGGTGCTGAAAGTTTAAGAAGTTTTAATATTTCTTCAAGTGATTCATCCTGAAAAGTAGCATGATATCTATAATTTTTGAGTTGATCCCCCTGCAAATCAATGTCAACATTGAACATTAGACTTAATTTTGCAAGTACTCTTTCCAGTGGATCATTTCGAAAAACCAATCTTCCATCCTTCCACGCCACATATCTAAGCACATCTTCGTTTATAATATGTTTTTCCTTGGTCTCTCTGTTGTAGGATAAAAACTGGTTCGGCTTTAGTTCGGAAATTGAGGAATTATCTTCTGATGAATTATTACACTCGTTTACCGTGATTTTTCCTGAAAGGAGCATCACCTCTGAAACAGGATGAGCATAGTACTCCTGAACATTAAATTTAGTTCCGGTAGCTTTTATCTGCAAAGTAGGAGTTTCAACTACAAATGGTTTTGATTCATCACTTTCAACTTCAAAATAAGCCTCTCCTGATAAAAAAACTTTTCGTTGATTTTTTTCAAATTTTACCGGGTATTTGAGGGTACTCCCAGAATTTAACCATACTAATGATGAGTCTGATAATCTCAACTGTGAACGAGTCCCGAAAGCGGCATGGACTTCGTTATAAACCACTTCATTAGAAGTTCCATTCTGACTGCGGGGTACAGATCTTACCCAAAGCAGAGAACCAATTAATAAAGGAATAAAAAGTATGGCAGCTACCTTCTGCCACAAAAACCAGAAATTCTCCCGGACTGGGGCTTGTTTTATCCTTTTGAGAGTATTTTTTAAAGCTTTTGATTCATCTATATTAGCATAATCCATACTGTTATCAGATACATCCCAGATATTTTTTACCTGCTCGTAATATTTTCTATTTTCCTCTGAGCTTTCAAGCCATACATTTAATTGAAATACTTCCTCCAGGTCAGCAATACCATTGAGGTTTTTTGCAATTAAGGTTAATATATTTTCCTGATAATTAGTTTCCATTTAATTCAATTCTCTTACTAAAGACGCTTAATAATCAAACCACCACATTAATTTTTCAATTATCTCGGCTTAAAGCCGAAGCTTTTTAATTTTTGTAAATAAAATTTGCATTGTATTTTATCCCTGTTTATTATTTAATGACTTAAAACAAGCATCCAGAACAAACCAATATAAATATCACTATAAAATAATCCTTCAAATATCTTCTCAGAAGATGTAATGCCTTCCCAATTCGAACCTCAACCGTCCTGACAGAAACACCCGAAATCTCAGCAATTTCAGCATACTTCAGACCTTTCTGCCGGTTCAATCTGAATGCCTCCGAAATCGGATCAGGCAATAGTCTAAGTGCATTCTCGATCCGTTCATTCAATTCTGAATAAAGCAGGTAGGAATCAGTATTTAATGAAAGCTGTGGAGGTTTCTCAAAAACATAATTTTGATGAGCCTTGACAATTTTTTTATGGCGAAACCAATCAATACATTTGTTTTGAACAATTTTAAGAAGATATGATTTCATTGAAGTGTTAATTCTGATGGAACATCTGTCTTCCCATAACATAACAAAAGTATCCTGGACAAGCTCTTCAGCATAACTCAAGTCATTGGTATATCTTGAGGCAAATATCACCAAGTCACGATAGTATGCACTAAAAACATTTGAAAAAGCACTATAATCTCCTGCCTGCAATCTGCTAAGTAAGACTTTTTCTATATGGGATATGGAAGATGAGTCGTTCACTTTATCCTTATTCTTTTCAACAACGAGTGAGGAATCTTCATTGCCAGAAGGAATTGGTGATGCTCTTTGATCAATGATTGTTGAGTTTTGATCTTTCATAGCTTTAAAATAATGTGAAATGCTAACTCCCATTAAGCATTTCACATCCCTAATCTAACTTACCTATTTTGCCAATCCTAATCAATTAAACTTTATTAACTTTTCATCCTGCAAACTAACTTTTTTAAAAACAATCTTTTCCCAAAATTCTCAATCATCCTAATCATCTTAAAGACGATTCTCGACAAGAAAACCACATCATAATTTAAAGAAAGAAATATCTATGGACCTAAATCATTCATTATATTTAAATTAGAGTTGAGTTAAAATATGTTAACATTATGACAAGCCTCCATCTCCTCCTTAAAAATACAGAGCAAAATATTTCATGGGTTAAATTAGGCCTGCTTAATTGGCGCGAATTAGTCAAAAAAACTACTGCTTCATGTGATCTATCCGATCAGGCGTGAAGTGGGTATAGATACCATTCCCCCAAGCGAAGGAGAGCGTCTTAAAAATTTTGAAACTGAAGTGATTTTGCTAGTATTTATCTGCCTTTTGTATCCAATTTGTATCCCGCAAAAACAAAGCTCACTTATTATCAGTTAAATAAGGAGGCTATTCAGGAATTAAAAAAATCAGTGTGAGTGTGAGAGTGAGAGTGAGTCTTGAGGAAAAAGAGCGAGTGTGTCGCTCCCGTTCTCACACTCGCTCTTTTTCAGTACCCGGAGCCGGGATCGAACCGGCACAGCATCGCTGCCACTGGTGTTTGAGACCAGCGCGTCTACCAATTCCGCCATCCGGGCGGCAAAGATCACGCAGTCATTTTCTGCGAATTGCGAAAATAAATAATTTAATCGGTTTTACCCTTCCCCTTCCTCAATTTTTGCCCTCGAGGTTGAGAAGCTCAACTTTCCTGAATTCAACAGGATGACTCTCGGCCTGAAGACATATATACCCCCTGTCTATCAACGTTCCCTCCGGAATTTCATAGCCTTCATGAGCGCCGCCGACCTGAGGCCTGTTATAGGTGATGACAGTATCTCCATCAATAATGTGATGGATCACATCACTGCCAAGCACAACAAATTCTGCTGTGACCCATACATCCCCGTGATATGTTTTTGAAGTCGAGTTATTGCAATGCTGGGTTATAAGCTTCCCATCCATTTCAATATGTGTTCCGGGTGTACAGACATTGAGGGTGGTCCTGTCGTCTGTTCCGTTGCCGCCAAGGAACTGGGCTTCTATCGATACCGGGAAATCCTGATCAAGCAGCATGGTTGAAGCCGGCTGCGAATGAAGCATCACACCGCTGTTCCTGAACGCCCACGCCGGCCCTCCCGGTACCTGTTCACCGACGAACCTGTACTCTATTCTGAGTTTGTAACGCGAAAACGGCTCCTTGTAAAAGATATGGCCGAATTCGTTGTTGAATTTCTCAATTGAATCAAAACTTACTTTCATAATCCCGTCTTCGACCCTGAAAATACTTTTATAGTTGTTGTTCAACTCATACCCTTTGATCTTGATATCCCAGCCGGTAAGATCCTTACCGTTAAAAAGCTGAATCCAATCCTCACTGACCTCCTGTCTGACCGGTCTGGTTCCGGCACCGGGACCGCAGGAAATGAGGAGAAGCATCATAATTGATATTGTAGCTGTCTTCATGATTTGAATGTATTTGTTATTACTTGTTGCATTTGTTTAGTCGTCAATGCTTTACCGGGACATGTACCAGCTTCCTTATCTCCTTCAGCAGACTGTCGGTGTCAAATCCGCATTCCCTGATGAGTTCTTCCTGCGTGCCGTGTTCCACAAAGTAATCGGGGATGCCCAGTCGTTTCACCTCGGCGTTGTATCCGTTATCGCACATGAATTCTATTACCGCGCTTCCCAGGCCGCCCTTAAGCACTCCGTCCTCAACAGTGACTATTTTACTGAACTTCCTGAAAACCGAATGAAGCGTTTCTTCATCGATGGGTGCCAGGAACCTCATATCGTAATGGGTGAAGGTAATGCCTTCAGACTCCAGTATGGTTGCTGCTTTTACGGCGAAATTCCCCGGATGCCCTATTGTAATTACTGCCAAATCGTTACCTTCCCTTATAAGCCGTGCTTTGCCGATTTCAATTTCGGCTAAGGGCTGATTCCAGTCACTTACCATTCCGCATCCCTTGGGATAACGTATAGAGAATGGCCCTTTGTTGTGGTCAAGCTGGGCGGTATATAGCAGGTTCCTCAGTTCAAGGCTGTCCATGGGAGCCGATACAATCATGTTGGGGATTGACCGCATGAATGCCAGGTCGAAGAACCCGTGATGCGTTGCCCCGTCGGTGCCTACCAGCCCCCCCCTGTCGATGCAGAATATTACATGCAGTTTCTGAAGGGCAACGTCGTGGATAACCTGATCATAAGCCCTCTGAAGGAATGATGAATAGATGTTGCAGTAAGGTATCATGCCCTGGGTAGCCAGGCCGGCCGAAAATGTAACCGCATGCTGCTCGGCTATTCCCACATCAAAAACCCTTTCAGGTATTTCCTTTCTCATTATGCAGAGCGAACATCCGGTAATCATTGCCGGGGTTATGCCGGCAATTTTCTTATTGGCCCTGGCGAGCTCCAGGATTGTTTCCCCGAATACCTCCTGATATGTTGCAGGCACTCCTGCATCGGTGGTTTTTATTATCCGTCCGGTTTCCTTGTCGAAGATCCCCGGAGCGTGGTATGCTGTCTGGTTCTGCTCCGCCTGCTTCAACCCCTTACCCTTGATGGTCATGCAGTGAAGCAGCTTGGGACCGGGGATCCTTTTCAGATCCTGCAGGACACTTACAAGATGAAGAATATCATGGCCGTCGATGGGTCCGAAATATCTGAAATTCAATCCTTCGAAAAGATTACTCTTGTCCAGCAGGGTGCTCTTGAGACCCGACTGTATCTGACTGGCTATGGTTCTGGCGCCAGGACTGAACTGGCCGAACCTCCCGAGAAAACTCCATACCTTGTTCCTGAAGCGGTTGTAAGCCTTGCTGGTTGTTATATCAATAAGGTACTCCTGCAGGGCGCCCACATTCTGGTCGATAGCTATGTTATTGTCGTTGAGAATTACAAGTATGTCCGACTGAGCAATACCTGCATTGTTAAGCCCTTCAAAAGCCTGGCCTGCTGTCATGGCTCCATCCCCGATAACCGCTACCACATGCCGTTTCTCGCCGAGCTTTTTAGCCGCCACAGCCATGCCCAGTGCGGCTGAGATTGATGTCGACGAATGCCCCGTTCCGAAAGCATCGTATTCACTCTCGTCCATTTTGGGAAAGCCGCTGATCCCCTTGTAAGTCCGGTTGGTGTAAAACATGTCGCGCCGGCCGGTCAGTATCTTGTGCCCATATGCCTGATGGCCTACGTCCCATATCAGCTTGTCGTACGGAGTATTAAAAACATAATGAAGAGCGACCGTAAGCTCAACCACACCAAGGCTCGCACCCAGGTGACCCGGGTTTTTGCTTACCATATCAATTATATACTGCCTCAGTTCTCCGCTCAGCCTGATTAGTTCTTCGGGCTTTAGCTTTCTGATGTCGTCGGGTGATGAGATCTGAAACAGAAGATTTTCCTCCTGGTGCATTCCTAAACAGGTAATAAAGATTGTGCAAATATAGCAATTATTATTGCCTTATGTTTGCCGGGGCTTATAGCGGATTTTCTTATTTTTGTCACTGCAGATAACTAATTAACCTGATCCTGAATATGAACAAGCCTTTTGCCGTTATTGCCGTTCTGTTAGCTATTGGAGCCTGATCGTGCGTTCCGGCCAGCAAATACCGTGCACTCCAGAATGCAAGCAGGCAGAATATGATCGACCGGGATGATTTCAAAACCGGGAATCTGACCCTCTCGATGCAAAACAGGGAAATCGCGACAAAAATCGCTGCACTCGAAGCTGAGATTGCCAGTTCTAGACAGGACATTGCCCTTGCCGAAATTGAACGGAACAAGGCCAGGGAGGATATGAACACTCTCTCCGACAGGTTCAACGCCCTCCAGATTGCCCAGGATGACCTGATCAAAGGAAACCTCACCGATAACTGGGACCTGAGCGTAAAAAGGGCAACCACTGTTGTCAGAACACTGCTCGAAGGAACGAGAATCGATCCGGCCAGGCTTACAGCTTCGGGAAGAAGCGAATATATGCCGGTTGACCCAGCCAATACAGCTGAAGCCCGCCAGAAGAACAGGAGAACCGAGATCGTTCTTACTCCCGACCTGACTGAACTTTATAGTCTTATAAATCAGCTTTGACGGTTGCCCTCCGGGTGGAAAAGTATCTCATTCACTGAATTCCTCGAGCTTAACCCTCATATTTGTCAGGGCATTGAGAAGATTCTCCTCAGGCTTGAGGAATTCCTGATTTCCCCAGAAAACAGGATCATAACTATTGATCGTCCTGGAGAAAACCGAATGCACCGGAGCCAGCTCCTCCCTTTCAAACCTGACCACATTCTCAAGGCTCGAACTGGTAACCGCCATCTCGAAGAATACATCAAACATGGTTTTGAAAATCCGCCTTTTCTGCCTTGACTCGAAACGGAGGTCCCCCCTGACATGATTAAGGTAATATCTGCCGGCCAGTTTCCTGTATGAAACCGAATAATCCACCGAAACAGGCCAGGTCGTAAAGTCACGCGACGGATTGGATATGAATGACGACCTCATCTCCTTGAGATAGTCGGGAGTGATGCTGAATTCTGCCTTCAGCAGAGCAAAATCCGAAGTGTTGATGAACAATGACCCGTGAAACATCGGCACATCGGCTTCCTCCCTCGGCGAAAACTCAATCTCGTAAGCAGCTTCTTCATCATACGATACGATGTCGGTAAGTCTGTAGGTGTAATCCAGCATACTTTCACCCGAGATAAAATCAAACCCGTGCTTTATGCCGTCAAGCTGGAGACATGTGTTTAATCCTGCCTTCAGCCTCACTGCTATGGTATCGTCTATGCCCAGATTTTCTATCTTCCTGCTCTTCATTACTTTAATCTGATCGTTCAGAAGAGTGCCGGAATAGGCGCTCTTATAAATCTGAAGAACCGCTTCGGAATAGGTCTGAAGCTCATTCTTTCTCAAAACACCCTCCCTGTAAAAAGCGGTGGTACGGGCAGGTGTGTTTCCATAGTTACGGGTAAGGTTGTACCTCACTTTGTTTACAATATCCCAGGGGATCTGATTCTTAATGATAATCTCGGGGATCGATATGAATTCCCTTCTCATCTCAATCCTGAAGAAATTCCCAAGCGATTGCCTCACAGGTATTTCCCTGGCATAGTAGCCAAGATACGAAACGACCAGGGTATCGTCGTAATCTTCGGGATGAATCCTTAATCCGAATTCCCCGTTGTTGTTTGATACGGAACCCCTGCCTGTGTTCTTCAGCCCTACAGATGCAAAGGAAAGAGGTTCGGACGATTCGCCGTCAATAATCACACCGGTGATATCCCTGAGAAGAGGCCGGGCCAGCGAATCGGTCTCTGCACGGGGAGGAGGACGTATCTCCCTCGAGATTATTATAAACTCGTCAATAACTGAATAAACAAGTGAATCGCCTTTGAGAATGCTGTCGAGAACAACCTTCAGGGGGATCTGCCTGAAGTTCATTTCAACCTTCTTTTCAGGGTTGACAAGACGGCTGTCGTAAGTGAAATGGTATCCTGTTTCCCTTGTAATAATGTCGAGTGCATTGCCTGTCTTTATCGATCCCGCCCTGAATGTAAACACAGAATCCAGGATACCCTCCTGGCACAACAGCTTCTGCGGCGGTATCAGAAACATCAACAATGCAATGGCCTTAAGAATCTTCGACACTGTGCCATTGACCGACATTATACTTAGTGTTTGTTATTTCCTTTTCAGATGGTAAACATCCCCATCTTTAGCATAACCCAGGTTAAAGCTAGCACAAATTAAGCGAATTATTGTTTCCCGCGGCTGATTATCGATTGGTGAGGTCCAGGTATGTGAAAGGATTCCCGGGTCATCAGCCACTATATCCATGTTATAGACTCTCTTGAGGTCCCTGAAGACTATGTCGAGCGTCTGGCCGTCGTATACAAGAAGACCGGTGTTCCACGACATGTAATTCGGGTCGGTGTTAACTGATTTTTCAGCCCGTTCGGGATAAACGGTCCCTATGTAGCCCGGGTCGAGCACCAGTTCGTTGTTCTCAGCGGTGCCTGTAACCATCACCTTTCCGGTCCTGACGAAGACTTCGACCGGTGAATCCTGATCGCTGGTCCTGACGTTGAAAGATGTTCCAAGCACTTTTACCCTGACTTTCCCAGCATCAACGATGAATGGTCTTGACTCATCACGGGCCACATCAAAATAAGCTTCACCGGTGAGAACCACACTTCTTTCCCGCTCACCAAAGTTGCGCGGGTATGTTACCCGGGTATTCCGGTTAAGGAAGATGGCGCTCCCGTCGGGAAGCGTCACTTCCAGGTTCTTCTGGTCTTCGGTGGTGGCAACAACGATTTTGCTGCCAAAGAGGTCCTTGTTATTCATATACAGCAATGCGGATCCTATACCCAGCAGAAGAAGCAATGCAGCAGCGACCCTGAAAAGGGCAGGGGTGAAGAATCTTCTCCTGACTGCAGGCTCTTCGCTGATCAATCCATTATCCTTAAGCCTCGAGTAAAGCTTATCCCAGGCCTGATCCACATTTATTCCCTTTTCTTTATCCATCTCTCTTAATTCCTTCCAGTATATTACAGTATTATGTTTGTCCTCTTCAGCAAACCGGCTGAGGAGTTCCGTGTTGCCGGTCCTCTCTCCCGACAGGTGGGTTGCAAGTTCTTCCCATTCCCTGTCAGTGTATTTTCCGGTGTTGTTTATGTCTTTCATTGTTCTGCGAGTGCTTTTCTGAATTCCTTTAACGCCCTTCCCATGTTTGCCTCAACGGTCTTTACCGACACCGACAGCCTTTCAGCGATCTCCGAATACTTAAGACCTTCAAACCTGTTCATACAGAATATCCTTCCGCATTTTTCAGGCAGTCTTTCCAGTATCCGGGCAATCTTTGCCTGAAGGTCGTTGTAATTGACCATGTCAGAAGTGTCTTCTCCTGTCCCGGAGCTTAACATCACCACTTCATGGGCGTACTTCTCAACTACCTTGTTGTGGCTGATGTGATGCAGGCAGCTGTTGTAAACAGCTCTGTAAAGGTAACCGTTCAAAGAACTTTCAATCTGAATCTTCTCCTTGTCTTTCCAGAGCCTGAAAAAGAGATCCTGAACAATTTCCTCAGCGGTGTCATGATCTCTTGTCATCGTTCTGGCATAACTTACCAGGGAAACATAGGAGGATCGGAAAAGCGATTCAAACTGTCCTTTATCACCTTGTCTGATCCTCTTTACTATCTCAGAATCCCCCGGCATACGTTTAGTTATTTCTTAACATCATCCCTGTCGCTGAACTTGAGCTTTCTGCTCAGGCGCCTGATTGCCGATTCGATGCTCTGGTCGGGTTCAATCACATTATAGTCGCCCCAGAACTCAGGATCGGTAAAGGCGCTCACCTGCTCGGAGAATATATCATTGTATCTGAGTTTCTCCTTCCCTGCAAATTTAATCACTTCTTCGTTAGTACGGTCGGTTATTGCCATTTCCGACATGGTTGTATAATAGGTGTTGAAGAGTTTCTTCTTCCAGTTCACCTTGAATTTCACTTCAGCCCTTGAATACGCGAAGTACCACTTGCCGTCCTGTTCACGATACTGAGTCCTGTAAGTCGCTATCTCAGGTGTTACCTTCATCCCGAGCGGCTTCTTCTTGATGAATATTGACGACACGGCATCCTTGTCCTCAAGATTGAACCCGAATTCTGCTTCGGTAAGCGCGTAAGAGTCGATGGCTATGTAAAGGTTACCCATGAAAAGTGGCATATCCACATGAGGCTTCTGCTTGAAGGTAATAACGTAGTGAGGCCTGTCATCGATTTCGATGACTGACGAAAGTGAATAGTCATAGTATTTCATGGCATCGATGGTCAGTATGGCCTCGGTGTTCTTTGCAATATCAAGCTGGAGCACGGTAATCGGTCCTCCCTGAAGCTTGAACAGAACTGTATCCATTTTTTCGACATCCGATCCTTTTCTTCCCTTGTAAATCCTTGCTCCGTCAAAACGGATATCATTGGCATAGGGAGCTTTGAAAATCTCGACAACAGCTTCACCTATTGAGACATAAGTCCTGTTCTTGCGGATTGTCTCCCTGTAGAAGGCGGTCATCAGGTTGGGCTCGTCGGTGAAATTTTTGCCTATCCTCCCGATCGCGTTCCTTACAATGACTTCAGGATCGATCGGCTTGACGATTATCTCCTTGATTGGAATCGGGGCAGGCGTTAAAGCAATCACATTCTTGTAACCATTCTCCCGTAATTCCGTAAGCGGGACTGTCTTGTTCCTGAACCCGAGAAAGCTCACCTCAAGGTTCCTCGATACCTGGGTCTCAAGGATCTTGATCAGAAATTCCCCGTCAATATTCGTTATGGTGGCAACGTTGGTTTCCTTAACGGCTACCGATGCAAATACCAGAGGATTTCCCGATTCAGCATCTATTACCTTCCCCTTGAAGGTAAGGAATGTTTCCTGCATGTTCTTCTTCCTGTCTGGAGAAGTACCTGCAAACACCGTCGCGGCGGTGAAGACCGGCAGCAGAAGCAGTGCGATTAATGATAAGTTCCTGATGGTTTTCATGGCATTATAACATTAAGTTATTAAAATTAAATCTTCCGGCAATTGTTTTTAAGTTTCTTCACACTCCTATGACCAACTGACAGTATCTTTACCCTATCCGGTTCATGTATTTTTTTCCTGAATCGGTATATTCGTATGCTTATTACAGTAAATTAACACATGGCAGGAATAATTGTTAAACCGGTAAATGCAGTGAGCTCAGCATACTCATATATTGTGAGTTCACTTACCGGGCACCCGGTTACATACGGCATGCCTGCCTCAATATCCCTTGAGCTTACCAGTCACTGCAATCTCCGTTGCCCCGAATGCGCCTCCGGTTCGGGCATGATGCTCAGGGAAAGGGGATTTATGGACGCATCGTTGTTTGAAAAGGTGATCCGCGAACTCAACCCTTTCATCTTGTACGCAAGCCTCTACTTTCAGGGAGAACCATTTCTACACCCAGGCATCTTTTCTTTCCTGCATCTTATAGAAAATACAAAGGTGATAGTAAGCACAAACGGACATTACCTTGGAGGTGAAAACGCCACAAAAACAGCGCTTTCGGGCATTCACAAGCTGATAGTGTCGCTCGACGGGATGGACCAGCAGTCGTACTCGAAGTACAGGGTTACCGGAGACCTTGAAACGGTTATGGCCGGGATAAGGAACGTAAGTTCCGAAAGGCAAAGGCTCAATTCCCCCATGAAACTTGAACTTCAATTCCTTGTCAACAGGTTCAATGAACACCAGATAGCTCAGGCTGAATCGTTCGCCAGAGAAGTGAAGGCATCGCTCAGGCTTAAATCGATGCAGGTGATTGACGGGCATGATGCCGGCGAATGGATGCCCTCGACCGGGAAGTTTGCACGGTACGAGAGTTCCGGGGGCAGGTTCACCATAAAAAACACAATGCCATCGCGGTGCCTCAGGCTATGGCTGAATCCGGTGATCACCTGGGACGGGAAGGTCCTTCCATGCTGCTTTGACAAGGATGCAGAATATGAAATGGGCGACCTCAGATCGGAAACCTTCAGGGAGATCTGGCACGGGAAGAAATTCAGGGAATTCAGGAAAAAGGTGCTTTCGGACCGGAAATCAATCCAAATCTGCAGAAACTGCACCTCGGGAATGAGAAATGTGAAATTCTGAAAAGACTTTCTGCAGACGAAGAAATCCCCTTTGCATATTTTAATCCATCCCCCGGCCCCTTAATCTTTATGCATATCATTTCCATAAGTTGGATCACTTGATTCCCATTTTAAGTTCTACCTCCCATCCCGTCCCGATTTCGGGACCTCTAAAGAGCTGCTCCTTGTACAAAACTTTTTGCAAATTAGAATCATTGTCCGGTTCCCCTTTTTGTTCACCCCCCATCCCGAAAGCTTTCGAGACCCCTAAAGGGGGGCTTTAGTCTACTGAATTACAACTATTTACTGGGGGCTAATCGAATGATATTGATAGCCTCGCATGAGCGTTCGATCCGAAAACAGCAAACTACCTAAAGGTGGATAATTATCTGACTTGTATATCGCTCATTATTAGTTCTTAAACCCCCTTTAGGGGGCAGGGGGTAAAAATTGGCAGAAGTTGCTGAGATAAAAAATTTCAATAAACAAGATGTGTATTAAGATTAGGGGAAGGGGTTAATTTTCCAAGAAAATCGATTGTGACATACTTACAAATACGTTATAACAATGTTATAACATGCTATAGTTCCTTTAGCATCCAGATATTGCAGCCGAAATGGCCTGAATTTCCCAGTGCATGGTCTATATGCCTGAATCCCGACTTTATATACATCGACACTGCCTTTGAAAGTTCCGGCAGCGATTCAAGGTAAAGCTGACGATAGCCCATGCTTCTGGCCGAATCAAAGCATAGCTCCATAAGTGCCCTTCCTATCCCCTTCCCCCTGTATTCAGGCAGAAGATAAAACTTGACAAGCTCGGCACAGCCCCCGGGAAGACCCCCTGTCGGGTAGATGCCGCATCCTCCGGCCATGATCCCGTCGACCCAGGCAATCCGGTAAACCGACCCTTCAATCCTGAAAAGCTCATACAACTCGTCAGTGGTCGGATCGTAATAAACCGTCCCCGGCCGGTCAATGCCATATTCCCTGAAGACACTCCTTATGAGGTCTGCTATCTCTTTATTATCTTTCCTCTCAATATTCCTGTATGAAACTCCGTTAATATCCATATATTGAAGCTCTCCCAGTTTTGATGATCACAAAAGTACAAATTAATGCTACTCCACAGTATTTTTCGCAAGTGTAAAACACCGGGGCCCTCATCCGGAATAGTTATTAGTTCATCCCGGGCCTTTTTTATGTTCATGCTGATAGTTCTGCCTCCGGCGTTCCACAGCGCCGATCTGCTTGGCCGCGACTATTATGTCACGGGTGTGGTGACTGATCAGTACGGAGCTTCAATTCCGAACGCAAGGGTTTCGATGATTGCCGGAACTGCCGAATATTCGGCCAGGACATTAACCGATGGCACTTATTCTCTCAGAATATCAAATATATACGAAGACATTTCGAGCCTGATAGAAGTCGGGGTACCTTATCCGAATCCTTTCAGCTATTCGGTGAACATACCTTTTATTATCAGTAGCGACGGGGATGTAAGACTGTCTGTCTACAACTATTCCGGCAAGAAGGTCATGGAGGAGTATTTTGATCCCATCGTTGCCGGAAGCTACCACATAGTATGGGACGGTTGCAACCAGAACGGGGCGCCTCAGCCAAACGGTTTCTATTTCTACAGCATCACCTTCAGGGGAAAAACCATTTCGGGAAAGCTGATAAAGGCCCGGGGATTCTCAGGCTACTCAGCAGGTACATCTATTGAACCCGATATGATGCCTCCGGTTATTCCGCCCTCCTCCGGCGAATTCCGGTTCCGGGTGGCCACAACGGTTCAGAGTGATAATTACTATCCCGTGAGGCTTACAGATATCACAATAGCTCGTGACACTATAATCGATTTTGAGCTGACTCTCCGCCAGGAACTGCCTTTCAGGACATCGGGAGACCACATCGCGATGCATACCGGAACCGGATACAGGTCGCTTCTCCTGAAAGGAATCAACCTGGGGTCATCGCCTCCCGGATATTTCCCGGGAGAGATAGGCTATGCACTTGCACCCGGGGTGTATGAGAACTGGATCAGGGAAATGGCTGAAGCAGGATTCAACAGCATCCGGGTTTATACCCTCCACCCGCCGGTGTTCTATGAGAAACTTGCAAACTACAACCAGAGGCATCCCGATAATCCGCTTCTTCTCTTCCAGGGTATATGGCTCGACGAGGTTGAAGATGCACACAATCCTCAGGCCTACGACCTGCTCAGACGGGTCGATGTCTTCACAAAAGACATAAAGGAGGTTATCGACTGCATAAACGGGAACGGCGATATTGGTTACAGGTACGGAAAGTCATACGGCAGATACCTCTCCGATGTTTCAAGATGGACTGCAGGCTATATTCTGGGCAGGGAAATTAGTCCCCAGGAAGTCGATACAACCGACAACAGAAATCCTTCAGTAAGTTCGTTCAGCGGCAGGTATCTCAGCATCAGCGGTGCAAAGGCCAGCGAGGTTTTCTGCACAAGAATGCTTGAACAGACAATCCAGTATGAATCAAATAACTACACAGTCAGAAGGCCGGTAAGTTTCTCGAGCTGGCCCACGCTCGATCCCCTGACGCATCCCACGGAGATCTATACCGATGAGGACAAGGCTCATTATGATATGACAAAGATAAACCTCAGCGATCCCGAGCCGGGTATATTTGCATCATACCATGCCTATCCCTATTATCCTAATTTCATAAGCGAGCAGCCTTCATACCTTACCTACAGCGACCAGTACGGGCCAAACAGCTATCTTGGTTATCTCAACGATCTGAAGGAACATTATTCCGATATGCCGCTGGTCATTGCGGAATTCGGAGTGCCATCGAGCTGGGGAAGCGCACACCAGTCGTTCAGCAACATGCATCACGGAGGCTGGTCCGAAAAACAGCAGGGTGAGAAGAACATGAGGCTGATGCATAATATTTTCAATTCAGGCTGCGCGGGAGGCTTCATGTTTGCATGGATGGACGAATGGTTCAAGCCTACCTGGATTGTCAGCTATCTCGAAGCATACGGCATGAACTCCGGAGGAAATACAATTCCCACAAGGCAGCTCTGGCATAACCTGACCTCCCCGGAACAGAATTTCGGACTTATTTCGTTCGATCAGAAGAACGTCGAGCCTTTTATATCATACGTTACCGACAACCCGTCGGGCCCTGTCAGCAACATCAGAGCCACTCACGACAACAGCTTTTTCTTCCTCGATATCGAGGCGGGCAGACAACTTGCTGCCGCGGATACTGTGATGGTTGCTTTCGACACCTATCTTGCAAGCCTCGGTGAATCACGGCTGCCTAACGGAAGAGAGCTTGATAACAGGTCGGAATTCCTGATGACGATGGTCCTGTCGCGGGATACCGCCCTCTGGCATGTCACCGAAGCCTACAACATGGACGGACTTACCCCGCGGTTTGACCTTTCAAATCACGCGGTTCAGAGGTTCCGCAGCACAATCACCGACGGGGCGCCCTGGATCCTCATGCACTGGTACAATGACGGGAATACACGCAATGGCCAGGATATTGGCAGGTTCCCGATGGAAAACTCTTCAGGCTTCACTTATGGCGAGATGACAGCAGTGACATGGAGCGGCAACAAAATAAGGATCCGTGTTCCGTGGACCCTGCTTCACTTTTATGATCCGACCCAGATGAAAGTGATCGACGGAGCCGTATCATACGACGGAGGATACAACTACGTGATCTCAACATCGGAATCCGACGGTATCGCAGTGTCCGTTTACCTCGACAGGAATGTAACCTCTACGGTCAGCAGGTATAACTGGGAAAAATGGCTGACTGTACCGCCAACGGTATCGAGGGAAAAGAAATCTCTTGAAATAATAAGGAGCGGATTGTCAGGAATACCGGAGTTTACTGACTGAACTCATTGGTGTCGTCAAGCACCCTTGTGCGTGCTTTCTTCTTCTTTTCGAAGCCTGAACGTTCGGCGCTTCCCCATTCTTTCTTGCTTCTCAGGGCTTCAAGATTACCCCTGACTGCAAAATAGGTATGGACCGGATAGAAGAACGGTTCCAGGAAAGCGATTCCGACAAGCTTAAGAACGTCTCTCTTCCTCTTGTACTTATGGAAGGTGATCTCCTCGAACAGTATGGCCCATGTTGAAAGGCAAACCGCGAACGAATAGACGAACAGGAAGAGAAGCAGATAAAACGGCCAGTTCAGTGAATCGCGTATTAAAAGATATATGGTGTATATGAAACCGCCGAAAGCAATGAGCGGCGCCATCCATTCGAAGAAGAACCAGTAGGGATAACCCAGAAGACCCAGCCTTCCATACTGGCTGTTCAGAAACATTTTCCGGTGCGTGCGCAGTGACTCAATCAGCCCGCGGGTCCACCGTGTCCTTTGTTTCCTCATCGATTTCAGGTCTGAAGGCACCTCTGTCCAGCAAAGCGGATCAGGAATATAGGTTACTTCGTATTTAGTTTCACTCTCGGCCATGTAGCGGCGCATCCTGAGAACCAGCTCCATGTCTTCCCCAACTGTTTTGACGCTGTATCCGCCTGCCCTGATTACCGTTTCGCGGTCGAACAGACCCATCGCTCCGGAAATAAGCATAAGTCCGTCAAGCTGGCTCCATGCCATTCGTCCAAGCAGGAAAGCCCTTGTGTATTCAAGTACCTGAAGCCTGGGAAGGAATTTTGAAGGGATCTTGATCTCCCTGATATGACCGCGTTCAACGTCGCATGAATTGACGATTCTTATCACACCGCCTGTTCCTATTACCTTCTTGTCCTTCTGCTCAAGGAAAGGTTTGACCAGCTTCAGGATGGAGTCAGCCTCGATTATTGAATCGGCATCAATTGACACAAACAGGTCGCTGTGGCAGATGTTTATCCCGGCATTCAGTGAATCAGCCTTGCCGCCGTTGTTCTTATCGATGATCGTGAGCCGGTTGTACGAAGGATTCTTCGACCGGTACACTCCCCTGATTCTTTCACACGGGATCCTGTAGTCAAAGTAATAGTTCACCCTTACAAGATCGTAGGCATCCTTTATCAGCTCAAACGTATTGTCGGTCGAACCGTCATTCACAATTACAACCTCGAAATTGTTGTAGTAAAGTGAGAGCAGTGTGCGAACATTATCAATGATGGTCTTGCTTTCGTTAAAAGCCGGAGCTATAATTGAGATCTTCGGGCTTAGGGGCGACAGCACGAGCGAGTTGTAGTTGATGAAGCTGTTCTTCCGGAGATATTTACGCAGCGCAATTGCCGAAAATATACCCAGCATCAGGTAGCTTGCGAAGAGCACCAGCGTCAGGTAGAAGATAACATGTGCAAAAAAGATTCCCATGGCTTCTAGAATATTCTTCGGTCAAGCACGTGCCTGACAATTATATTGTAATTCTTGTATTCCGACTTCATAAGCTTGACAAGGGTCTTCACGCCTTCCTCCCCGTTGTTCTCGATAGCCTTGGTGGCTTCGATCTGGAGCTGTACATCATCCTCCTTGTCGAGCACGAGCTTAAGGAACCCCAGAAGTGAAGGATCGGGCATCTTGCCCATTGCCTTGATGATCTCAAGACAGGTGTGGTTATCCTGTGACTTGTACATCCTCTTCATTACTTCAAGGGTGGACCGGAATTCCATATCACCGGCAACCTCCACTGCCAGTTTGCGGACTTCCTGTGACGGATGCTCAAGTGTCTCCCTGACATCATCCTCCGCCTGCTTCTGTTTGAACTCCCTTATCATTCTGAGGGCGAACATGACAACTGTCGGATTTGATGCCTTGAGGAACTTGCTGAATTCAGGCACCGGCAGGTCATGCTGGATGATAAGCTCATGAAGGGTGATCTGCTCCCACAGCGAAAAAGGTCTTTCAAGCTGGAAAAGGAAGCTGAAGGGATCCTCGTTCGTAAGCCTGACAAGCGCTATCTGGGCCTCCATCCTGAGAATCTCATTCCTGGAATTGAGTGCCTTGTATATTTCATCATTGGCATCCTTTATGTTCATAAAGGCCAGCTCGCGGAAACCCTTTATCTTCTTATGCCAGCGGTAGTCGTGGGCACGCCTGATCGAGTCCCTGTCGAGGCCGAGGTAAAGATAAAGGCCGCAAAGCTTCTCCTCTGCATCCCCCTTGAGGTTTACACTGACGTCGATCATCTGGTCGATGAGGGCCTGCCTTCTGTAGTTGTCGGATGCTATGCTCCGGAACTTATCGGCACTGATTCCGGTGAAAAGGTAATCAATGATCATCCCCTGGTAGGTCTCTGCAAGATACTGCCTGAGATCCTCCTCCTTCTCCATCCTTCTCCTGTTTAGCAGGATGACCATCAGCAGGATTATCATTGTAGCGAAAGAAATGAAGATAGTAATTATAAGGGCATTGACCAGTGAGAATGACTTGCCAAAGTAGTTGATCCGCTTCAGCCAGGGGCTTTCGGAATTCAAAAGGAAGAACTTCGGAGGTTTCTCCGCGATGGGCTCCACAACCGGGGCTTCCATCTCTATTACAGGTGGTACAGCCACAAAGGCTTCCTGTAAGGTATCGGCAGCAATGCCGGCGGCTGGCAATGTATCGGACGATTGCCCTGATGCTTCCTGAAAGGACTCATTTCCAGCTGATTCCCCGGCCGGCTCAATAAAACTCCTTACCTTGTCGATGTCCAGTTTTGAGACCCTGACCTTGAAGTAACCGTCTTCCTCGATTATTTCAACATCGCTTCCCAGAACTCCCGAGACCTCGTTATACATCTTTTCGGCATTCGACTTAAGCCTGAATGCTCCTATCTGAATGGGATAAAAATCCTTTGAAAGATAAATTACCTCATTGAGCCTCTCTTCATTGGCCCCGGTGGTGATAAGGGATGCACCATCGGGAATGTAAACGGGTTCAGGGTGGATCCTGTTCAATGAATAGTCGGCTGTATTGCCTGCTTTCAGAACAGAAAAAACAAGAAGTGATAATATTGCAATGACCCGGTATTTCATCACTTCATTTTAATTGCATAAATCAGATTAACATTTCCTTCGAACCTGTTTCTCCAGGCCGGACCTCCCTCTCCATCGTATTGCTCGCGCGAATAACCGGTTCCCACCTTCACCGTAAACCGGCCGTTGACGGTAAAGTTGTAGGCAAGCCTCACACTGTGAGCATTCAGGCGGTTTATATCTTCCCTTATATTGTATGGTTCATCAGGTGCGGTCCCGGTTCCGAGAGTAAGCTGAAGGTAATTGAAATCGTTGAAATAGCGCCGGGCATTCAGGTAAAATGAGGCCCTCGGGCCGTCATCCTTGAAGTACACGTAACATTTCCCCGAAAGCCAGTACTTCCCGAGATATTTTTCGACCGATGCAAGCCCTATGAATATGTTCCTGTCGAAATAATAGTAATTAAGCCCTGCCGACACCGCCCAGCCTTTTGGAAGGATCTCCCAGAACTCGAAAGCTCCCCTGTGTGTCGGGAAGTAATTACCCGGGCTGTAGGCATAACCAACATAGGCATAGTTCTTATCGGAGATGCGGGGATAGGCTTCGGCCTCAAACTGGACCTCGGTGGCATAGATATCTGTTTCCTGATCGGTGATGAGATTCCCGAGATTGATCCCTGCTGCTGCCGGGCCCCAGCCGAAACGGTGACCTGCACCCACGTTGAAGACCTGCCAGAATCTGTTATAGGGTTCAGTAAAATGATCAAATGAATAACCTGTCCGGAAATCGGTTACAACCGCCGTATTCTCCTTGGACCAGAGTGATATGTCGCGTCTGGCCGACAATGCATCGGCGTTATCCGGTTCAGTAAGCAGGAGAGTGTCGATTACTGCTGCAGCTTCTTCATAATTCTTCTGCCAGGCAAGTATACGTCCCAGCAGGATCCTGACATCACCATAGGAAGGATAGGCGTTAAGCAGTTTCCTTGCATCAGCCGCCGCGGCTTCAAGGTTGCCTTCAAATGCCATGGTTCTTATTCTCAGATATTCGGCTTCAGGATTAATGACTTCCTGATTACCGGTCTCCTGCGATTGAACCGGTGTCAGTCCCGAAAATATGGTGATCAGCCCCCCAACAAAAAGAAAAATGAAAAGCCTTCTCATAGCTATTTGTTGAGCAATGATTTAATCCTGGAAACCAGGTCAACGGGATTAAAGGGCTTCACAATATAGTCGCTTATGCCCAGTTCTCCCGCCTGTCGCTGCATCTGGCTGTCGCTGAATGCAGTAAGAATAATTACAGGGGTGTCCCTGCCTTGTTCCGACCTTACGAACTTTATAAGCTCCAGACCGCTTCTGTAAGGCAGATGTATGTCAATTACAAGCAGATCATATTCATTCCTCTGCAGCATTTCAATCCCCTCATTTCCGTCTTCAGCCACATCAGCATCAAATCCTTCCCTCTCAAGAATCACCGAGAGAGTCTTCATTGCCATAGGATTATCTTCGCAAATCAATATTTTCATTATCAGAAAACAGGATTAAGAATAACTAACCTTACCACGCTCCGTTTGATTATATGCCGATAGTACGGTCAAATTTGGGGAATTTTATCAGCCCCGCAAAAGAATTAAGCGATTATTTGACCTCCTGCATATTTTCGACGACCAACGTTACAATTTCAAATGACCAAAACTTAGCCCGCGATGCATCTCTTCCCCGTCGGAATGCTCTGTTACTGCCGATGACATTAGTGTTTTCCCGGTTTATGCAGTTTTAATGTTACCGGCTCGACGATAACAAGGCATCCCTTAGGCATATTAAGCAAATCAGGCTCAATCAGTTTATAAAACTCATTTATCACTTCATTATTGTCAATGATCCCGATCATTATCGGAAGTTTCTCAGTCAGTTTCCGGAATCTTAAAACGCTTATCCGGCGGCTTATAGTGAGAACCAGTAATTCAGCTTAACTATGAAAATGTTGTTTGGATAAATGTCACCAAGATATCCGTATGTATCTTCGAGCGAAGCCCCTGAAAACATATTGCTTCCCGTTTTGTCGCTCGACCACACGAAATATATGAACGAACCGAGCCGATATTCCCATTTTGCAACCAGGTTTGACCTGAACTGGTGAAAGTTGAAATCGGGATTCCCAACCATAACATTAACTGGCACTCCATCATCGTTGTCACTGAGAAAATAAGTATCGGAGGTAAACCCCGGATTCTGATATACCGCGAATCTGTCACTATAGTTCTTTGCCTCAGGACTGGTAACCCTTTTCAGATCCGAATATCTTCCACGGGAGATGAAGGGACTTCCATAATACTGAACAGAAAACTCCGGAGTCAGGTTGATATCGGCCCTGAAAGTCAGACCAAGTGTTTTCTGATCAATTGTTCCAAGTATATACCTCTTTGTCTGTAAAATAGCGTCTGTGGCAGTCCCGACATATTGCAGTTCATCGCGGTTTTCCTCGTAGTCGGCAGTTATGCCCAGCTTCAGTATCCTGAAGGGGCGAAGCGTGACACCAGGCTGAACTGCCCAGGACGAAGCCGAATTGCTTGCTGCCTTTTCGTAAGTTACGCCAATGGTTGCAATGAATTTTTTTGAGGCATCCGTGCTCAGCATCCCATCGATCTCGAAACTCGCAGGCATCAGCATGTCAGGACCTCCCCTCAGGATCTTAGTGTCAATATCCTGTGTATGGTAAGCGGCCCCTGCTTTGAGACTCCACTGGTTTGTAAATGTTGAACCGAATGACAGTTCTAAGTCAGAACCAAGGAAGGCACCGCCAAAGGTCCAGGAGTTGCGCTGTTCAAATCCGACACTATAGGACCGGAAGATTGATACGGGTTTTGTGGTCTGATACAATATCTCGTTCTGATTCTCGATCTCGTCGGCAGTCCTCATATATCCGAGGTCGTTGAGTTCGAGCCCGGGGGTTAGCCACGAAATGGCCGTTGAATATTTCCAGTTGCCTCCTGCTCCTTTTCCCACCTGAACCTTGCCTCCCGACCCGCTGAGACTGGTGCGGTTAAGGTCGTAATCGAGATAATCGGCCCCGGGTCTCTGGTAGTATCTGGCTGACGACTCCTGAAGCAGGGTCAGTGCCTCTTTACTGCCCTTTATATAGCTCCCCACGAGCTTTGCATTGACAAAAAATTTCTTGTCGTTCCAGTGATGAAGTAGATCAAGTCCGCCGGTGAAAGCATTGTCTGCAAGAAACTCCAGCTCCGGATCCTCTATAAAACGGATTGTTGATGTGAACATCCCTCCGATCACCGTGTTCCCGGCATTGTAGCCTTTCTGAATGCGTCCTACAAGGTAGTTGGTGAGCGGTTCAACCTTAACCTTGCTTTCGTTGCCTCCGGGTCCGGTGATCCTGGCAAACTCATTTGCCGTCACACTCTGTATAAGCCCTACCGAAAGCCCTTTGGATGTTGTTCCGCTGAATTTGGCTGCACTAAGAATCTTGGACACATCGGGCGATTTCACATACTGGTCGCCAATGGTTTCGACTGTTCTGGAGGGAGAATGTCCTATACGCCTGGAATAGAACAGGTTCTGCTGATCGAATTTATAATCGAATATGGTCAGTCCTTCAAGGAAGAAAGGTCTTTTCTCCTCATAAAAGGTTTCAAATGCAGTCAGGTTCATCACTGAAGGGTCGGATTCGACCTGTCCGAAATCGGGATTGACTGTAAGGTCGACAGTAAAGTTGCTCGATACTCCTATCTTTGCATCAAGACCTGCATTGGCCCCCCATATCCTGCCGTTTTTTGTGTAAGGGTTCCCCGGAATCTCCTCAACGGTGTTGAGTTTCCCGAGTGTGAAAGGCTGAATTTCAAGACGACGCGATTTTTTCAATCCTTTAAGGCCGATGAACTCCCCGTAATTGTAAAGCATCCCCGGACCGGTCTTTGTCTGTTTTTCCCAGTTGCTCTCCTCCTGAAGCCTGTCGATCCATCTCCAGGTATGCATCCCCCACACCTGATCTTCCTTGTTGCTGTAGCGAAGCTGGCTGAGCGGAACTTCTATTTCGGCTATCCAGGCGGAGTCCTCCATTCCCACCTTGCACCTCCACACTGCATTCCAGTTGAAATCCCAGTTCTCAGGGTTAAACAGAACGAGGTCCACTTTCTGGCCCCACGCGGTAACCGTGAACTCAAAACCAGTCCGGTAATCGCGGTAGCTGTCAAAGTTCACACCAACCATGTCACCGACAATATTGTCGCGCGAATCAGCATACCTGTTCACTTTGTCGGGCTCCGGGTCATAGGCCCTGAAGGCTATATAAAGAAACTTATCATCGTACTGGATGTTGTGTTCGGTGGGGTGAGTCGGCTTTGCCCCTTCATGGGGAACAAACTGGGTGTAGTCACCTGCCCAGTTCCCCTGCTTCCAGCATTCATCATCGAGCTTCCCGTCAATAACAGGCCTGTCTGTAACCAGTCTCGTGGTTACATATACGGGCTGTTTGGTTTTCTGACCCTGTGCCGGAACGGTATCCTGGGTCGGCAGGGTAATGGCATGGGAAATATTCTGAAAACCGGACAGGAATAAACAAAAAATGATTAAAAAGGCCGGCAGACCTCTCCTTTCGAAATTCTTAACATTCATTTTGTTATTTTAAGAAGTGTCAAAAATAACGAAATACCGACATTAAAAAAATGAACATCTGCAATGATGGTTAAAATTCATAATTCCTTTTATTTATACCCCCTTCCCCAGCCTTTCCCCCCTGGGGGAAACGGGAACGGGGGTAAGTGTGATGTTTCAAGCAGAAAGAGGGTCATAAGCATACAACTTTCACATATAATCCTTAAACAAATCCGGAGTAGTAAATTATTTGGTAAATTTCGGAACCGTACTGCAAAATCAGACGGCAAAAGGAATCACTACTTATTAACCATACACTCCATGAAGAAGTTCGTTTATCTAAGCACCATTTTTTTTCTTGCTTTGTCAGCAGCCGCCCAGGACCCGGTCCGGCCCCCTCAGGCAGGCCAGAGGGTACAGCCGGAACCCGACCGGATCATTACCATTGAAACAGGAAACACAAGCCTTGTACTCAGGGTGAGAAGCCGCGACAGCCGATTGTACCAGTCATATTTCGGGCCCAGGCTCGGAAGCGCCGAAAGCTTCAGCCAGCAGAGGAATGAGTCTCATCTTGCCTATGCCACATTCGGCACCGACAATCTCTTTGAACCGGCTGTAAGAGCCCTTCATAACGACGGGAACCCGTCGCTCGAACTGACCTACCTCAGCCATGAGACTGAAACCATCGGGAAGGATGCAACTCTTACGAAGATAATGATGAAGGACCCACAGTACCCTTTCGAGGTTACTCTTTTCTACAAGGCTTTCGCTGCTTCGGATGTGTTTGAGCAATGGACCGAGATAAAGCATAATGAAAAGAAACCTGTTACGATCTACAACTATGCATCCTCGATGCTTCATTTCGATGCCGAAAAGTACTGGCTTACACAGTTTCACGGCGACTGGGCCGAAGAAATGAAGGCCAGGGAGAGTGAACTGACAGCAGGCATAAAGATCCTCGACAGCAAGCTCGGAACCCGTGCCCATATGTACCAGACCCCCGTCTTCCTGCTCTCGCTTAATGAAAAGGCAGACGAAAACACCGGACAGGTGCTTGCCGGAACCCTTGGCTGGTCGGGGAATTTCAGGTTCCTTTTCGAAATTGATGAAAAAAACTCCCTCAGGGTGATTTCAGGCATCAACCCTTTTGCATCGGAATACTCACTCCTGCCGGGTCAGGTTTTCAGGACACCATCAATGATATATACCTTCACCGGCAAGGGCATGGGCCAGGCAAGCCGTAACCTTCACCGCTGGGCGATCAGTCACGGTATTCTCGACGGAACCGGCTCACGCTACACTCTTCTGAATAACTGGGAAACTACCGGTTTTAATTTTGATGAGAAAAAACTCATTTCAGTGCTCGACGACACTAAAAAAATGGGACTCGATGTCTTCCTGCTCGACGACGGATGGTTTGCAAATAAATACCCAAGAAACAACGACAGGGCAGGCCTTGGCGACTGGCAGGAAAACAAGGCAAAGCTTCCAAACGGACTGGGCTATCTTGTAAAGGAAGCTGATGCAAGAGGAGTGAAATTCGGAATATGGATTGAACCGGAAATGGTTAATCCAAAAAGCGAACTTTATGAGACACATCCCGACTGGATTCTCAAACTCCCGAACCGTCCCGAACATTATTTCAGGAACCAGCTGGTTCTCGACCTCTCAAACCCCAAAGTGCAGGAATTTGTATACAATGTCGTCGACGGCATGCTCACCGCGAATCCCGGGATTGCCTTCATCAAGTGGGATTGCAACAGGATGATGACAAATACGTATTCAACCTACCTGAAGGATAAGCAATCGCATCTTTACATCGACTATGTAAACAGCCTTTACGGAGTGCTTGACCGCCTGCGCGCGAAATATCCCACCCTTCCCATAATGCTCTGCTCAGGCGGAGGCGGAAGGGTTGACTACGGCGCCTTGAAATATTTCACCGAATTCTGGGCAAGCGACAATACCGATCCTCTAGAAAGGATCTACATACAGTGGGGCTATTCCTATTTCTTCCCTGCCATTTCGGTCTGCAACCATGTTACTTCATGGGGAAAGCAATCGCTCAAATTCCGGACCGATGTTGCCATGATGGGCAAGATGGGTTACGACATTGAAGTGAGCGAGATGACTGAGAACGAACTCAAATTCAGCCAGGATGCCATCGCAAACTATAACAGGTTAAAAGAAGTGATCTACAAGGGCGATCTGTACCGTCTTATCTCACCCTACAAGGAAAACAGGGCCGCGCTGATGTACGTGAATCAGGAAAAAACGAAAGCCGTCCTTTTCAGCTACACCCTGAATACACGGTATGGAGAGACAATAAACCGCGTCAGGCTCCAGGGACTTGATCCTTCCGGAACATACACCGTGAGGGAGATCAATGTCTCCAATGAAGGAAGAAGCTTTCCGGGAATGCGCGGCAGCCAGGAGAACGGGAGAAGCTACACAGGCGACTACCTGATGAATGTCGGGCTCAATGCAGGATCAGGCACACCACTTACAAGCGCGGTGTACGAGATAACAAAATGACGATCTTATTTGCCGTCCCAGCCGGCGATGCGTGCCCAAAGCCACCAGGCAGCATAAGCCTTGAGGTTGGCGTTAAGTGGCTCCGTGTGAGCTGCTGAACAATCGAACCAGTCAACCCCGCCGGTATGGGCATTCTGCCATTCCCGCGCCCAGTTGCCATCACGGCTTCCGTTGCCGTCGGTATCGTAGTTGCAGCCGTCGTCGGGATTCTTGTTTCCAAAATAGACACCATCGGGATTATATGATTCTATATCTTCGAAATCATACAGGATTTTCCCGTTCTCCCGGCAGTAAGCCCTTATCTGCTCATTCCTTACATGAAGATTTCCGGTCAGACCTGTCCCGTCAAGATGTCCGGTCATATAAACGAACGCTACACCGGGGAAATCCAGTTCCAGTTCGTTCATCAGGCTGAGGTAGGTTTCAATATTGCCTTCGGTGGCGTCTGAAACCTGGCCGCACCATGACCAAATAATCACATTCACATCCGGATTTGCAGCAAGATAAGTTCTTGTACTGGCTGCCCAGGAGGTCCTGTCGGGATTTCCCAGGTCGCCGCTCATCGCGTAGTCGTGAAGATCGAGCGATCCGTCAGTCCCGCCGTCGCTCCATGAGAATGATGGCCCCTTGAAGGAGACAAGTCCCGACATCCCGCCGGTGATCTGACTTCCATGCGAAGTATGCCCGTAGGCAATGTGAAGATCTTCCTTTGCAGCATCAATCCACTCCGAAGGAATCTGAGCCAGCTTGGTACTTGTATGGTCAATAATGAAACCATCGCCCGAAACTGGTCCCGGAACGTCTTCCTTGCTACATGAAGCCATAAGGATAACAATAGCAAATATGAAGGATACTTTTAAATATCTCATAAATAGTGATTTGGTTAATAATGTAATTCCTGCTCTGACTTCCAGTGTAAGCCATATCAGAAATTAAACGTTTGAAAGGCCGGATTGTTGCATAAATGACGTAACTAGCC
>JBAQCK010000107.1:0-38207 GCA_049294075.1 Bacteroidales bacterium
GTTACCGGGACTTTAGTCCCATAGTAAGAGGGGCAAGGGCAGAAGCCTGTTACACCTCATTCTATCAGCCAGCTGATTTGGAATTCCCCATGCAACTTGCCTGATAATCATGTTCTTTATTTTTTATAAGTGAAAAATTACTATCTTCATCAATTCATTTATTTTACAGATATCTAATAATGGACATATTATCATAAATTTTAAACAGGTAAAAAACTAAATATCCATGACAAGCATAAATACCTATATCGAGCGGAACCGCGACAGGTTTCTTGAAGAGTTGTTTGAGCTGATTCGGATACCATCGGTCAGTGCAAAGCAGGAAAACAAACCCGATATGATAAGGGCTGCAGAATTCCTTATGAATTCTCTTGAAAAGGCAGGTGCTTCAAAGGCGAAGATTTTCCCGACTGCAGGGAATCCGGTCGTGTATGCCGAGAAGCTAATCACTTGTAAGCTTCCAACCGTGCTTGTCTATGGCCATTACGACGTCCAGCCTGCCGAACCAATCAGCTCCCTTTGAGCCTGAGGTGCGCGACGGCCAGGATATGGGCAAGGGGTGCCGATGATGACAAGGGCCAGCTTTTCATGCATGTCAAGGCTTTTGAATACATGACAGGCACCGGAACCCTGCCCTGCAATGTGAAATTCATGATCGAGGGCGAAGAGGAGACCGGATCGGCAAGCCTGGAGAAGTCCTGCCGCGACAACAGGAAAATGCTTGCTGCAGATGTGATCCTGATATCCGATACAACAATGATAGCTCCCGACTTTCCCTCAATAACCTCCGGACTGCGAGGACTGTCGTACATGCAGGTTGAGGTGACCGGACCCGGTCACGACCTTCACTCAGGGATATACGGAGGAGCTGTAGTCAATCCGTGCAATGTCCTGTGCGATAAGATCGCAACTATGAAGGACAGGAACGGCCATATTACCATTCCCGGTTTCTACGATGATGTGCTGACCGTAAGCAGGAAGGAACGGAATGCTTTGGCAAAGAGGCCGTTCGACAGGGAGAAATATATGAAATCGATCGGTGTGGATGATCTTGGAGGAGAAAAGGGTTACACTGACCTGGAACAGACAGGTATCAGGCCGACGCTCGACATTAACGGAATCTGAGGTGGGTTCACGGGTGAAGGAACCAAGACTATCCTGCCTTCCAAAGCCTTTGCAAAACTTTCACTGTGTCTCGTTCCGAACCAGAATGCCGAAAAGACTGCGAATCTTTTCAGGGATTATTTTCTTTCCATTGCTCCCCGGGGTGTAAAAGTGAAAGTTGAGTATCTGCATGGCGGAGAGGCTTACGCCAGTCCCCTCGACGCACCTGAATACCAGGCAGCCGCCCTTGCGATGGAGGAATCGTTCGGTAAAAACCGATTCCGGTCCGCAGCGGAGGAAGCATCCCGATTGTGTCGACATTCGAAAAGATACTTGGAATAAAGTCGATCCTGATGGGATTCAGTCTTGATACAGACGCCATACATTCTCCTGATGAAAAATACCCGTTTTTTAATCTGTTCAAGGGAATAGAGTCAATTTCGCTGTTTTACTCGCACTATGCGAGGTTGCTAGAGTAGTTCCTCCTTTCAGTTTTGCTCCCGGCGGCACTGTAAATCACCGGATAAGGTGCCGTTTTCTAAAGGATACTTACAGAATTATACTGCCTGAAATGTGCATCTGATTCTGTTTCAGAAAAACATTAGTTATTTGATGCTAAAAAACAGCTATGGAATTTTGTTTTTATTTCCAAAATGTTAACTTTGTATTGTTTACACATCAAACCTGATACTAAATCGTATGAAGAAACAACTACTGTTGATTGTTCTTTTTGTGTTCATGGGTGCCGCGACCCTGTTGGCACAAACAAAAGTTATAATTGCGATTGGTTTCTTCGCGAGTCACCTCTTCCCAAGTCAGCTGATCCTTAATATCCTCAAAATCCCCGGGTATTGTGTTAATCAAAATTAATATAAGTATTATGAATGCACTTTTTTTCAAAAAACCATTATATTTGGCGAGTTAAATTCAAACCTAAATTAATTTCTTATGAAGAAACTATTACTGATGATTGTTTTGTTTGTGTTTGCAGGAGTCACGACCCTGTTTGCGCAGACAAGAGTAATTACAGGGACCATCACCTCCGCAGTGGAGGGAGAAGGCCCTATCCCTGGTGTCACGGTACAGGTAAAGGGCACTACCATTGGTGCCTCCACCGACATAGGCGGGCGCTATTCCATAACTGTACCGGCCAACGCTACTACCCTCGTGTTTTCATACATCGGAATGAAATCGCAGGAGGTTGAGATTGGAAACCGTACTGTCATCAACGCTGTTCTTGAATCCGATCTCGTGGGGTTGGATGAAGTTGTTGTTACTGCTCTCGGTATTTCAAGGGAGAAAAAAGCTCTTGGTTATTCGGTACAGGATGTTTCGGGCGACGAAATTGCAAAAGCAAAGGAGACCAACATTATTAACTCTCTGCAAGGTCGTGTATCAGGTGCCCAGATCACTTCAACCTCAGGAGCTGTCGGAGCATCTTCAAGAATTGTAATCAGAGGGGTCTCTTCCCTTAGCGGAAATAACCAGCCTCTGTTTGTTGTTGACGGTATTCCGATGGATAACTCGAATTTTGGCGATACCGGAACTGACGGTGTTAATAAAGGTAGCGGTGCTGCTGACATTAACCCTGACGATATTGAGACTCTGACAGTACTGAAAGGTGCAAATGCTTCGGCCCTTTATGGTTCCAGGGCTTCTGCAGGTGTAATAGTCGTTACTACCAAGAAAGGTAAGAAAGGTGAAAAGCTTTCTGTTAATATCAGCAACACCACAACTTTTGAAACTCCATTAAGACTCCCTGACTATCAGGATAAATATGGGCAGGGCAACGGTGGTGCTTTTTATTTTGTTGATGGTGCCGGAGGTGGTATTAATGACGGTGTTGACGAAAGTTGGGGTCCTCAGCTTGATATCGGACTTATGATCCCTCAGTTTACCTCTGTTGATGCAAATGGTGTTGCACAACCGGCTCCCTGGATTTCATATCCCGATAACATCAAGGACTTTTTTGACCTGGGGCATACTACCTCAACAAACGTGTCAATGACCGGAGGAAATGATAAATCAAGTTTCAGGCTCTCTTTCACGAACCTGAACCAGAAAGGGATGGTACCGAATACAGACTACAAGAAAAATACTCTTGCATTCAATGCCACATCCAACCCTGTTGACAAACTCACATTCTCTGCCTCAGGAAACTATGTTAGTGCTGTAAGCGATAACCAGCCTGGATACGGTTATACCGCAAACAACGTTATGCAACAGACTCTATGGGCTGGAAGACAGGTTGACTGGAAAGCTCTTAAGGCTAAGCAATATAACGAAGATGGTTCAAAATTCAGCTGGAACTACAACTATCACAATAATCCTTACACAACCCTTTACGAAAACCTCAACACGCTCGATCGTGACAGGCTTATTGGGAATGCAAGCATTAATTACCAGTTTACTCCCTGGTTAAGTGCATACATCAGAACTGGCGGTGACATTTATTCAAACGCGACATCTGAGAGAAAATTTGTCGGTGATATGGACTATCCCACCGGAAATTATTATGAGGCAGTCAGACTTTTCAGAGAGATCAACAGTGACTTTCTTGTAAGTATCGATAAGCCGATAGGCCAGAATTTCAATCTTACCTTCAATTTAGGAGGAAACAGGATGGACAGAAGGTATCAGTCTAATACTGGCGAAGCTCCCGAACTGGCAATACCCGGTGTTTATAATGTTGCAAACTCTGCTGTTACTCCACGCGTCACGAATTACCATTCAACAAAAAGGATTAACAGTATATATGGTTTTGGTCAGATTGGATTCAAAAATGCCATATTCCTCGATTACTCTTTGAGAAACGACTGGTCAAGCACACTGCCGAAAGAGCATAATTCATACCTCTATCCCGCTGTGTCTTTAAGTGCTGTTCTGACTGACCTTATTGGTTTGGAATCGAATGTGATTTCTTTCGCGAAATTACGCGGTAGCTGGGCCAAGGTTGGTGGTGATACAGACCCTTATTCACTGATGCCTACTGTTGCTTTCGGAGACGGCTGGAATGCAGGTACAAAGCTGCTTAATCTTGCAGTCCCTAACACTTTACCAAACTCTGAACTTAAGCCTCAGATGAACGAGTCTTTCGAAATTGGAGCTGATCTTCGTTTCTTCCTGGACAGGGTAAGACTTGATGCAACATATTATTCCCAGAGGTCAATTAACCAGATTGTATCAATTGCAGTATCTGCCGCTTCAGGCTATACTAACAAAATAGTAAATGCAGGTCAGATCGATAACAAAGGGATCGAATTACTTCTATCTGTAACTCCTGTTAAAAAGCGGGACTTCTCATGGGATATAACTTTTAACTATGCCAAAAACCAAAATAAGGTTGTTGAACTTGCAGAAGGAGTTGAACAGTTTCTGTTAGGTTCTTACTGGAGTCTTCAGGTTCTGGCAGTTCCCGGCGAAGCCTATGGAGTATTATATGGATATGACTTTGATAGGGATTCTGACGGAAATGTGATCTTCACCGATGGTTTACCAAGCCAGGGAAACCTGAAAGCTCTCGGCAACGTCACTCCTGACTGGGTCGGAGGTATGATGAACGAATTTAGCTGGAGAGGACTTAATGCCAGTTTCCTTATTGACATGAAAAAAGGTGGAGATCTCTATTCAATGACGACAACCTGGGGTCGTTACGCAGGTGTTCTTGAAGAGACATTGATTGGCCGCGAGGGAGGTATCGTTGGTGATGGTGTTATGCCTTCCGGTGATGGTTATGTTAAAAATACCGTTGTTGCCGATTGTGAACAGTTCAACAAAGCTGCCTACGTGAGTGATGTGGCCTATTCAAGCGTATTTGATGCCTCCTACATCAAACTTCGTGAGATTAGGTTTGGATACACATTCAGAAACCTTGGCAATCTTCCTTTGAAAGAGATAAATGTATCAGCTGTCGGCAGGAACCTTGCAATACTTAGTACAAATGTACCTCACATTGATCCTGAAACAGCATTCAGCAGTGGAAACGTTCAGGGACTTGAATTTGGTCAGTTACCTACTGCAAGGAGCATCGGGTTCAGCATAGGTGCCAAATTTTAATTTACAAAAAAATTAGATTATGAAAAGAAAAACAATATTTTGTATTGCAGCCATTCTGACGATGGTCGCATTATTAAACCACGGCTGCACAAAGGATTTTGAGGAGATCAATACCAATCCAAATGATCCCGGAATCGAACAGGCATCGCCTAATATGCTTTTAACTAATGCTATTGAGTCGATGACTGACCGTGTTCATGAAATCTTTCTTGGACATGAAATGGGCTCATGCTGGGTTCAGCATATGGCAAAAGTCCAGTATCCGGATGAAGACAGGTATGTTCCTCGTATCAGTGTAATTAACAACACATGGACAAGTTTCTACGCCTCTTCTGGTTACGATGTTCAGACCTTGCTGAATCTTTCTGAGGCTTCAGGAAACACATCCTACAAAGCTGTTGCCCTTATCCTCAAGAGTTACATTACTTCAGTAATCACCGACGAATTTGGCGATGTACCTTATTCCGAGGCATGGCAGGGAAGCGGTGAAACTTCTATACTTTCACCGGTCTATGACAGGCAGGATGCTATTTATACTGCTCTGCTTGCGAATCTGACTACTGCAAATGAGTTGTTGACAGACGACAGCCCTGAAATTGAAGGTGATATCCTTTTCGATAATGATCTCATGGCATGGAAAAAGTTCGCTAATTCACTTCGGCTCCGCCTTCTTCTGCGCAGGTCAGACAGAGTGGATCCAACAGCAGACATGACGGCAATTTTTGGAGATCCTGATACATATCCTGTTTTTGAAAGCAACAGCGAAAGCGCTGCACTGGCTTATCTTGGATCTGCACCAAACAATCATCCGATTAATGAAAACAGAAAAACAAGGGATGACCACAGGGTCAGCAAAACTCTTATCGATTATTTGTATGTTGAAGCACCAAGTCCTGACTACAGGGTAGTTGTTTTTGCTGAACTTGCACCTGGTGCAGGTGACTGGGTAGGGCTTCCAAACGGAATGCTTGCAGCTGATGCTGCTGTTTATAACGGAAACGGCATTGCCAATACTTCAAAGATTGGTACTTACTTTTCAAAAGCAACTGCTCCGGGAATGCTGATGAGTTATGCTGAGCTCTTGTTTATTAAGGCCGAGGCTGCAAAAAGAGAATTTATCCCAGGTGGCGATGCCGTGGCTGAAGTGGCCTACCATGATGGAATAAGGGCATCATGGGAACAGTTTAATGCTGACGGGACATTCACTACAAAATTAGCGACATGGAGAAGCACATTCCTTGGATGGGGAATGGATCCTTCAGCTGATATCTTCGAATATGCATGGCAGGACTTTGTTGACTGGGGCGGAACTTATGACTATGTTCCTGCAAATGCTCTACAGCAGATTGCAGAACAAAAATGGATTGCTATGTTTGACCAGGGATTGCAGGCAAAATTTGAATGGAACAGAACAGGTTTTCCTGAACTTACACCTGCAATTGCCGGCCAGAACAATGGTAAGATCCCTGTAAGGGCTTACTACCCGTCGGATGAATCGGGAAGAAATCCAACCAATCTGGCTGCAGCTATTGCCGCTCAGGGGCCAGATGATCTGAATACCCGCGTGTGGTGGGATACAGAGGATAATTACTAATATATAAAAGAAGAGTTATGAGAAAAATAATATTTTCGACTTTAAGTCTGTTGCTGACGGTCTTCATTTTTGTTTCGTGTGATGAAAAATTTGATGACCTGATGACAGGTAATGTCAAAACAGGAGGAATGATAAATCCTACGACCTCTATTCCATACAAACTGGGGAGCACTCCTAGTTTCGATATTACGCTTGATATTCCAAAAGGTCCTGGTATTGGTGCAATTGAAGTATACAGAGCGTTCTATGAACTTGATGAAAATCTCGATCCGGTACAGGTTGGAGAAGTACTAGACCAGACTATTGATGTAGGTTCGGCAAATGTTGCTGATGACTTATCAGAAACAGTGACTTACACTTATGCACAGTTAGCAACCGGACTCACCTTGCCTGCCGATGAGAATCTTCTCAATATCGGAGAATTTTGGGAACTTCGTTATGTATCAGTAATGGAAGATGGCAGGAAAGTGGATGTGGCAACAAAAACAGTCGTCGCTGTGGCTAACTTCTTTGCAGGTCCTTATGTTAAGAGTGTTAAGTATTTTCATCCTACTGGCGGTGGTTCATATCCGACTACTCCTTACTCCGCATATGAAGAGAACGTAGATCTGGTCGCAAAGAATGCATTTGAATGTGATGACTGGTTCGGAGTCTGGGAAGACAACAAACTTACGATGCACATAGATCAAAGTAATAATTATGAATTTACCCTTACATTTGAACGTCCGGATGCAGTTGCCGGGGATCCAAATAACCCGGCAAACGTTTGTTCATATGATCCTGCTACAGGTGTTATCAAGTTGTTCTATTTCTATCCTGGATCAGGTGGTAACAGAATTTTCTGGGTAGTTTATACACCCAGATAAAAAATAGATCAATTCTTAATAAATAAGGCTGCCTCAGGGGCAGCCTTATTTTCTTAAATAAATTTATTGTAGCCATGAAAACAATCAAACAAACCCTGTTGTTCTTTATATTATCATGCGGCGCCATTTGTGTATCATCTGCCCAGATCATAGTTCCTGAATCGGATGAACTTCTGGATAAGCTCAGACTAAATAATAGTATTAACAGGCTTAATAATGTGTTTTATGAGGATATCTCAGGTACCCCATTCATGTTTAAGGACTTTCAGACGGGAGAAGTTCTGCTCAAGACGGGAGAAAGGTACAAAGCTGATCTGCGGTTTGATAAATATGCAGGAGAGATGCAATTCAAAGTTAAAGAGGTAGTTTATGCAATCGCCCTTCCGGAATCAATTTCATTGATTGAGATTAATGGAACCCGGTTTATTTACACCAAAACAGATAACATCGCCAAGTATCTGGAAGTTCTTTCTGATGGAAAATGTAAACTTCTGGCTGAAAAGAAAGCCAGGATTCAGGATGCTGAATTGCCCAAACCATACCAGCAGGCCAAACCTGCAAGATTTATTGATCTTGAGGATGTCATATATTTAAAATTGGGTGATAACAACGCTGTCAGGATCAAGAATAAGAAAGATCTTCTTACTTTAATGAGTGACAAAAAAGATCAAATAAACGATTTCATTGGTGATAACAAACTTAAAACAAAAGATATTGAAGACCTGAAAAGGATTGTTTTATATTATAACGGATTGTAATATCATAATCCTTAATTTTAGAGTGTCGTAATATAAATATTAATCAGTTTTAACATTCACCAGCTCAATTCTGGTTGCAGTGACTTTTAAAATCCGGAAAATATAATTCCTGATCCTTATTGTTTCATTCACAACGGGAATGCTTCCGTGATGATAAAGGATCAGGCCCGCCAGTGTTTCATAATCATCCTCTTCCGGCAGATCCAGTTCATATGTCTCATTGAGGTAGTCTATCTCAAGCCTTCCTGAAAAAACAAATTCTCCCGGACCGACTTCTTTCTCGGTAAGTTCATAATAATCGTGCTCATCCTCGATATCTCCGACTATCTCCTCCAGTATGTCTTCAATTGTTACCATGCCCGAGGTGCCTCCAAACTCGTCAACCACCAGGGCAACACTCTTCTTTTCATCAAAGAAAAGCTTGAGAAGCTTATTTGCTGCCATTGTCTCAGGAACGATGGCAAGCTTCCTTACACACGACATAATATCCGGAGGATCTTTGAATACATCCTTCAGCTCGAAGTAACCGATAATGTTGTCGATTGTGTTCTGATAAACCAGGATCCGGGAATGACCTGTCTGGATAAACCTTTCTTTAAGGTCCGGAACCTTGCTCCCTGCTTCAATGGCATCGATCTCCGTGCGCGGAACCATGCACTCCCTTACTTTTACATTCGAGAAGTCGAGAGCATTCCGGAATATCTTAATATTCTCCCTGAGCGGTTCTGCACTGCCGGTGCTCTGTTTCCCCTCGCTTATGAAATTGTCGAGATCGACCTTGCTGAAGACAAGGTTTTCCTGCTCTTTTTTATTTCCTTTCATCCCGAAAAACAGCCACAGAAACAGGTTCGAGGCTCCAAGTGCAAATTTGCTTATGGGATAAAAGATGATATAGGCCAACATTGCAGGGAAGCTAAGGGTATTCAGGAAGAAATTCGGAGAGATCATGAATACGGTTTTAGGAAGAAACTCCGACATCAACAGGATCAAAGCAGCGCTTATTACCGTATTGACAACCAGTACGGCAAGGTCTGATTGAAGAAGCGGCAAAAGGACAGGGTTCAGAAGGCGGGAGAAAAAAAGACCGTAGATTACCAGTGCAATGTTGTTGCCGATAAGCATTGTGGCTATAAACTGCCCCGGATTATTTGTAAAAACACCTGTAAACTGAGAGCCAAAATTGCCCTGTTTCCTGTCGAGCTCGATCCTCAGCTTGTTCGAAGCCACAAAGGCTATCTCCATTCCTGAAAAAAAGGCAGAGAAAATCATTACAATGATTATTACCAGAATGGCATTCATAGTCCAAAAATAATATTTTTGAAGCAAACTATTCCCTTGGAAGGTAAAACTAACCCCTCACAACCCTCCTTTGAAACCGTACTGCTATTTGTTCGTATGTTTTTATAAGTCAGGATCACTCTTTATCTCCCATTTACGTTCTACCCCCCGACCCCCCTTTTACGTTCTACCCCCCAACCCCTTTTACGTTCTACCCCCCAACCCCCCTAAAGGGGGGCTAAGATACTGCAAATGAGGATAGTTACATCCCATTTTCCCCTTTCAAGTTTCACCCTCCCACCTGGGGGGGCTTAGTTCGCTGGATTACAACTATTAATTGGGTGTTTCCAATGAAATTACCAGATCCGAATTGACTTTTGATCCGAAAACGGAAATCCTTCAGGGTTAGGATTATCCCCGGATTACTATATAGCATATTATTAGTTCTTTAACCCCCCTTTAGGGGGGCTGGGGGGTAGACAAAAAGGCTCAACGTAAGCTGATTCTAGCTTGCAAAAGGATGTGTACAAAGAGTAGGTTTCGGGCGGCAGGTAGGTAGAAAAGGGAAACGGTTATCAGTCTCCCTCATTAATATAAATCGTGGCACTCAGATTTTTGATTTTACGCCGGGTCAGACGGGGATCCGACTCAAGACCATAGCCCTGGATTATCTGGTCCTCCGTGGTGATCTTTACAAACCTGTCGGTGTAAATCAGATCTTTCTTCTGATCCCAGAACAGAAGTTCGGTTTCAAGCTTTTCACCGGCTTCATTGAACGCCACGACACTGTCCTGTAGTTCCCACAGGTTTTTGTCATCATGGAATTTTGCATATCTCGATGTAACTGAAGCCACGGGATTGGACCTGCCGTCATGAAACCGGACGTCGAGACCCGACCTGAATTCGGTATAGGGAGGTTCGGCTTTTTCATATCTCTCCATTACCGGAGCAGAAAAGACCAGCTCGAGCTTTCCCGAATCGGTGTATGTTGTGGTAAAATCCTTTCCTGTCTGTGACGGAAGGCTGAGAATGTCAATCTTTTCGTATTCGATGGATTTCTTACCACACGAAAAAAGGCTTATTGCAGCGGCCAGGAACGGTATAAAAAATTTAATTCTTTTCAGCATTATACTCCAGAATATGATTCAGACCGTCAAGGACCAGATCGGGCTGATAATTAACCTTGCAGCATAACCTCTCCTTAAGGTAACCACTGTCGCCCCCGGTGAGTATTATCATAGAATCGAGATTGTCTTCCCTGAACGACCTTATGTAACTGTTTATTTCATAGATAAGCCCGTCAGTAACTCCGGCTGAAATTGCCTCGAGCGTGTTTTTTCCCGGGGTGGAGTATTTCTGAAGAGTGGATCCAAGAGGAAGCCTTCCCGTAAACTTGTGCAGGGCCCTGAAGCGCATGCTCAGGCCCGGTGAGATATTTCCTCCCTTGTAGGTTTTGCCAGAAAGGTAATCGTATGTTACAGCACTACCCGCATCGATTACAAGCACGCTTCTTCCCGGGAAAAGATAATAAGCGCCTGCCACCGCTGCCAGCCTGTCGCTTCCGAGAGTCTCGGGGGTTTCATATTCATTCCTGAAGGGAAGCCTCGTATGCCGCGACAGAACATGGACATTGGGAATGCCAAGGGTTGCCATATCGACAATAAACTCCGGAAGATCCCTTACTGTTGAAATAATGGCATATTTTATGTTTTCGACATAAGGTTTGAAGATTTCCTGCAACTTATCGTAACCGAATTGCTTGGTTGTCAGCGATACCTTCTTTTCGTACCCTTCATAAACGGCTACTTTGGTAGCCGTGTTTCCAACATCAAAAACAAGGTTCATATTGAGCTATATAGATACAAATGTACTAAAGGGATCAGTATGGAAAAAATTTATTTATGAGGTGGAATTTAACAGTGATTTTGAACGTTATAACAATGTTATAACATATCCGGAAGCCTCAATTTCATCCACGCACAGAATTATCCCCTGCTGATCTGACCTTTAGCCTCGTCTTCAATACCCTTCAGAATTCCGATCGCCGACCCTACATTTTCTATGCCGGTAATGGTAAGGCTCAGTTTTGACTCCTTTTGTTTAACCGACATTCTTTTCTGATGCCGGTTTACATAATTCATGAACGACACAAACAGGGAACTGCGGTAAAATTTTGAATTCGGATCGGAAACAAAAAATGCGATCAGAAGACTGTTCTTAAGCAATATCTTTTCTATTCCCAGCCGGGTGGCTATCCATTTTATCCTCACAACGTCGAGAAGCGACTCGGCCGGTGGAGGGAGCGGCCCGAACCTGTCGGTCAGCCGGCTTTCATAAAGCTCAAGTCCTTCCTCATTGTCGATCTCGTTGAGTTCCTTGTAAAGTCTGATTCTTTCGGAGATATTTGATACATATTCATCGGGGAACATGATCTCCAGATCGGTCTCAATCTGGAAGTCGGTAACATAAGGTTTTTGTTTTTCAGCGCTTTGGGGGTTCCCCGATTCCCCGATTTCCTGTTCCCGGAGCTGAGGTTCCGACTCCCTTAGTTCAGCCATTGCTTCATTAAGGATTTTCTGGTAAGTCTCGTATCCCACATCTGCTATGAAACCGCTTTGTTCAGCGCCGAGCAGATTTCCCGATCCGCGGATATCAAGGTCATGCATGGCAATGTTGAATCCGCTTCCGAGTTCAGAGAATTCCTCAATCGCCCTTAACCGCCTTTTGGCCTCATGCGTGAGATTTTCAACGGGGGGAGCAAGCAGATAGCAGAAGGCTTTCCTGTTCGACCTTCCTACCCGGCCCCTCAGCTGGTGAAGCTCCGAGAGTCCGAAGTGATGAGCCTCATTGATGAATATCGTATTTGCATTGGGTATGTCGAGTCCCGATTCAATAATGGTTGTCGCAACAAGCACGTCGTAGTCGCCCTGGATGAAATCAAACATCACGTTCTCAATATCCACACCCTCCATCTTCCCGTGAACAACTGCCGTCCTTACATTGGGGCAGATACGGCTTATCTTGGCTTGCAGCTCCTTAATGTTCTCAACCCTGTTGTGTATGAAGAAAACTTGTCCGTTACGGCTGACCTCATACTCAATCCCTTCCTTGATTATATCCTCGTTGAATCCGTGTATCTCGGTTATTATGGGCATCCTGTTCGGAGGAGGGGTATTTATAATGGAGAGGTCGCGGGCCCCCATCAGCGAAAACTGGAGAGTCCGCGGAATGGGTGTTGCAGTAAGTGTAAGGGTATCGACATTTGATCTCAATTTCTTTATCTTCTCCTTCACTGATACGCCGAACCTCTGCTCCTCGTCAATTACAAGCAGTCCGAGGTCCTTGAACTTTACATCCTTTCCGACGAGTTTATGGGTGCCTATGATTATGTCGATCTTTCCTTCCTCAAGCTCCTTCAGAATCCGCTTCTGATCGGCCGGTTTCCTGTGTCTGCTTACATAATCAATCTTGCACGGGAATCCTTTTAGCCTTGATGTGAATGTCTTATAATGCTGGAGGGCCAGAATGGTGGTTGGCACCAGGATGGCTGTCTGCTTGCTGTCGGAGGCTGATTTGAAGGCTGCCCTGACCGCCACCTCAGTCTTGCCGAATCCCACATCCCCGCAAACAAGCCTGTCCATCGGATGTTCGGCTTCCATGTCCTCTTTCACTGCAATAGTGGCGCTAAGCTGGTCGGGAGTGTCCTCGTAAAGGAATGAGGCTTCGAGTTCGCGCTGCAAATATGAATCGGGCGAGAACGAATACCCGGGTACCGACATTCTCTCGGCGTAGAGAAGGATGAGATCCTTTGCAATATCCTTTACTCTTTTCTTGGTATTCTGCTTAAGCTTCTGCCATGCCCCCGACCCAAGCTTGTAGATCCTGGGCTCCGATTCATCCTTTCCCTTGTACTTCGATATCCTGTGTAGCGAATGTATGCCGACATAGAGGATGTCATTGTCCTTGTAGACAAGCTTGATGGCTTCCTGAATCCTTCCGTTAACCTCGATCTTTTCGAGCCCGCCGAATTTGCCGATGCCATGATCTATATGGACTACATAATCGCCCGGGTTAAGGCCTGTCAGCTCCTTTATCGATATGCTTTCCTTCCTCGTAAAATATCCCCTTATGCTGAATTTATGATATCTGTCGAAGATCTGATGATCGGTGTAAACCGACACTTTCAGATCGTGGTCGGTAAAGCCGCCGTGAAGGTTCAGAAGCCTGGGTGTGAATTTAAGATCGGGATTTATCTCGGCAAAAATGTCATGAAGCCTGTCAATCTGAGACTGGCTTTCAGAAATAATATATGTTTCGTAACCTTCAATGTTGTTGGCTATCAGCTTGTCGGCCAGCAATCCGAAGTTCTTGTTGAACACCGGCTGAGGCTCGCTCCGGAATGCTAATTGTTCCGAAGGATTAAAATAACCGGTTCTTCCGAACTCAATTGTCCGGAATTTGCTGCATTCTTCCAGAAACCTCGATCCGGTCATTATAAGCTCCTTCTTGCCGAAGGTCAGTCCTGCTTCTTCCCTTGCCAATATCTGCGAAAAGATGTTGTTCATCTTCTCCTTTATATACGCGGCATCTTCAAACCAGATAAGGGAAGAGGGAGGAAGAAAGTCTGTGAACGAATCGGTTACCTCCTCTATCGAGATATCCTGTATGTTGGGAATGATTGAAACCTGTTTTTTAACCTCTATCGAGAGCTGGTCGTCGGTGTTGAATGTGCGGATCGATTCCACCTCCTCGCCGAAGAAGTCGATCCTGAACGGAAGATCGGCGGAGTAGGAGAAGATATCGGCAATGCTTCCCCTGACTGCATATTGTCCGGGCTCATATACAAAGTCGACTCTTTCGAAGTTGTATTCATGAAGCATCTCTTCCAGGAACTCAAGCGAAACCCTGTCTCCCTTAGAGATGTTCATTGTGTTCTTTTTGAGGTTTCTGCGGCTTATCACCTTTTCCATTACCGATTCGGGATAGGTGACAATGATGCCTTTTCTCTTTCCCGAGGTGAGGTGATTCAATACTTCGGTCCTGAGCACTATGTTTGCAGGTTCGGTTTGCTCATATTGAACGGAGCGCTTGAAAGTCGAAGGGAAAAAGAATATGGAGTCGCCTCCTGTAAGCGAGACCAGATCGTTATAGAGATAGGCGGCATCCTCCTTTTCAGGTATCACCGCAACATGAATCAGAGTTGTGTCATGGAAGATTCTGGCTATTGCAAGAGACCTGAGCGATCCGGATAATCCCGACAGGTTGATCCTGCCGGTCCTTAATTCAATGGCCTCTGATAATTTCCCCAGAACAGGGTGATCGTTAAAAATGCCGGTCAGTTCGTTTTCTTTCATCTGCTGAAATCCGGCTGCAAATTTAATATCAATTTGCGGGAAAATACTATTCCTTGAAACTCATGCAGAAGATAGTCTCCTTTCCGGGTACGGAACGGACCTTGAGACTGCCACCGTGAGCCCCCATTATCTGCTTTGAAATGCTCAGCCCGATGCCTGATCCTTTTTCTCTTGTTGTAAAGAACGGAATGAATATCTCCTCAAGAAACTCTTCACTTATTCCCGGACCGTTATCGCTGACACAGATCTCCGGATTCAGGTTGTAACCTCTCCGGGAGATGACGCTGATCATGCATTCAGGATTCTGCTCGTTGGCTTCAATTGCATTCTTAATAAGGTTGATGAGCACCAGGGAGATAAGGTTCTCGTCACCGAAGATTTCCAGATCAGGGTCGCCATTTTCGAAGGAAATTACTGTTCCGGACCCTTTTTCGAGGGAATCACTGAGGATTCTCACCCTTGACATAAGGTCAGTTACTTTAAACAGACTCAGTTCCGGCCGGGGTATCCGGGTAAGCTTCCGGTACGATTCAACAAAAGCAGAAAGACTTTTGCCATGTTCAACAATAACGTTAAGTCCTTGCAGGGCAGTCGATATAGTTTTATCAGTGACATCCTCCGCCTTAACCGGCACATCCCCGTTCCTGAACATCTTGGTCAGGGATTCGGACAGAGAGGTTATCGGTGTTATGGAATTCATTATTTCGTGCATCAGCACTCTTATAAGTCTCATCCACGAGTCAACTTCTTTTTCATCCAGTTCATGTTTTATGTCCTGAATCGAAAGTATGGTAAGTGCATCCTCATTTGTTCCTGACAGTGTTGATTTCAGAAGCAATTGCACTTCTCCCTGATTTGTGCTGACAGGTACCAGTTTTCTATCCCGGGGCTTAAGGTTCACAATGGACTTGTAAAGCTTTCTGTCCACCCTTTCAATCTGCCGGAGATGTGTCAGAACTTCCGTTGATAACAGTCTCTTTGCCGAAGAATTGGCATGATGGATGAAACCTTTGTCGTTGTACGTTATGATGCCTGTAGCAAGATGTTCGAGTATTCTCCTGAAATATTGTTCCTGCTTTCTTATCTCAAATTTCAGGTTTTGCAGTTGCCGGTTGAAACTGTTCATGCTCTGGTGCAGTTCCTTTACTATTCCACTCTTGTTATCAACTGGGAATGAAAGGTTCGAGTCATCATCTGCCACCGAATCGAAGAAGAGCCTGATATTTCTGTTTGTTCGGTTCAGATATGCTATAAGACCTGCAGTTACAAGGATTATAGCCAGGGCACACAGGACAGATAAGCGGACTGACCGGACAGAGAAAATTATATACCCGAGCAGGACCGAAAGCAGGACGATTGCGAGAACCCTTGTTATGATGTTGATATATAAGTTTTTGCTTATCATCTTTTATTCTTTTTCATCCTGTTGTATAATGTCTGTCTGGTTATCCCGAGCTGTTCGGCTGCGGCTGTAAGGTTCCCGTTGTTTTTTTCAATGGCCATGGTCATCATCCTTTGCTCAACCTCTTCCAGTGTTGCAATTGAATCAAAACCAATGCTTCTGGAAACGGGTTTGAGGTAAAGGTCTTCAGGCTTGATTACCGCTGTATCGCACAGGATAACGGCTTTTTCAATTGTGTTCTGCAATTCACGTATGTTTCCGGGCCAGGAATAATTCAATAGTTTGTTAATAGCCTGCCTATTGATTTTTAAATTCCTTTTGTTGTATTTACATGTATATTTCTGATGGAAGAATTCAGCAAGGGCGACAATATCTTTTCCCCGTTCCCTTAACGGGGGCAATTCAATCTGAATTGTATTGATGCGGTAAAGAAGATCTTCCCTGAACAGTCCTTCCTTTACCATGTTATCAATGTTTCTGTTAGTGGCGCAGATGAGTCTGATATCCACCTGTATCGGTTCGTTCGATCCGATCCTTGTTATCTGCCTGTTTTCAATTGCGGCCAGCAGTTTGGCCTGGAGGTGAAATGACAAATTTCCGATTTCGTCGAGGAAGAGAGTTCCCTTATGCGCGATCTCAAACTTGCCCTGCCTGTTTTCTCTTGCATCGGTAAAAGCGCCCTTTACATGTCCGAATAACTCACTTTCAAACAGGGTTTCGGTTATTGCTCCCATATCGACGCTTATCATCAGTTCCCCGGACCTGTCCGACATCCGGTGAATCTCCCGGGCTATAAGCTCCTTGCCCGTCCCGTTCTCCCCGGTTATCAGCACGTTGGCATCGGTCCTTGCCACCTTGCGGGCAAGCTTCAATACCTTCATTATCTGGGGTGAAGAACCGATAATATGCCGGTGTTCCCGGTTCATCTCCCTCTTGAGAACAGACTCCCTGTCCCTGAGAACATTGACTTCCCTGAGCGAACGATTCAGCTGGAGGGCAAGCCTGAGAGTGGCCAGCAGTTTTTCATTATCCCAGGGTTTTACAACAAAATCGGAAGCACCTGCCTTGAGCGCTTTCACTGCAGTTTCAATATCTCCGTATGCTGTAATCATCACCACGGATATTTCGGGAAAGGTTTCCCTGATCCTTCCAAGCCAGTAAATACCTTCATTACCCGACTTGATTCCGGCAGTAAAATTCATGTCAAGGATAACCAGGTTATAGTCTTTCTTCTTTAGCTCGGTTACTATCTGATTTGGATTGGAAATCAGTGTAACCTCACCGAATTCCGGGACAAGCAGGATATCAAGGGCGCTGAGAATGCTCCTGTTATCGTCGACAACCATTATGGAAGCTTTCTGGACGGACATTTTTTAAATGATTTTTTTCACCACGGAGAGCACAGAGGGTCACGGAGATTAATTCCATTTCATGGTTTTATTATTATTTCCTTTCCTCTCTGTGCTTCTCTGAGTTCTCTGAGTTCTCCGTGGTTAAATTTATTTTAAACAAAAGCAAAAGTCAACAAATCGTTAAAATATTTTACATAAAAACGTAAAAAATATTAACTTGATCAAAGCCTTCAATAATAAAAAATATTGTATTTCAGCGACATATAACAATGGCATCATTTTAGTTCATCTATAAAAAATATAATGCCATGATAAAGCAGGAATTAACAACGGCATTTAGAAGTATCCTGAGAAAGAAGGTTATTTCCACCATCAGCATTCTGGGCATGGGAATAGGACTTGGCTGCATAATTGTTCTCCTGGCCCTGGTGATACATGAAAAATCGTTTGATACTTTCATCCCTGACCACAGGAATGTGTATCGCATAATTTCAGGTACAAATTCCCGGGTTCACTATCCGCTTGCAGAATCGATGAAAAATGAATTTCCCGAAGTAAAGGATTTTTTCAGGTATTACCAGTCGGGATCCGTTCAGCTTAAGATCCCGGAAAAAGAAATTGTTCGGGAGTCAGATTTTGGGTTTGCCGATCCGTCGGTTTTCAGGATCATGGGTATTGATTTTATCTCAGGAACCCCGGCTGCTTCGATGAGCGAGGTTGCCATCTCTGAAGAATCAGTCATGAAATATTTCGGGAACCTTTCTGTTCCGGGAGAAGTAATCGAGGTACGATTTCCGGAAGGTTTTTTAAAGCTTACCGTTTCGGGAGTATACAAGGAGTTTCCTTCAAATTCGACACTTCATCCGGCATTGATTGCCGATATTAAACTATCTCAGAAATTGCTGGGGCAGTTTCAGAGAGACCTGGGTGATTACGGGACCTCGGAATCTCAGCCGCTGGGATGGAGGGATTCCGAGTTCCTTTCGCTCCTGGTCCTTGATGAAAATGCGGACCCTGAAGTGCTGCCTGCAAAAATGGAAAAATACAAGGAATTGATTGCCAGTCCCGGGCAGGATACCCTTCGCTTTAATTTACAACCCGTTGCTGATATATACCTGGGATCGGAAGACATAAACGGAAGCTTTTTCCTCCGGAGAGGGAATGCTGATGAGCTTAAATACTATGAAATCATATCATTGATGATCCTTCTGATATCACTGGCGAACTTTGTTCTCCTTGCCCGGGCAGGGGTGTCCGAGCGGACGAGGGAACTGGGGACGAGGAAAGTCTATGGCGCCTCTTATGGAAAGATCAGGAGAATGGTGATTCTGGAATCATTTGTTATTGTATTGCTGAGTCTCATCCCTGCCATGTTTGTTATTGAATCCGGGATTCCTTTTATCAATATCACCCTTGGAAAAACACTTTCCGGTCAGGTCTTTCTGACTCCCCGGCTGTGGATCATGCTTGTGATGCTTATTCTTCTGACCGGGTTACTGTCGGGATGGATTATCGGTCTTAGGTATTCACGTATACCTGCTTTACAACTTATATCGGGAAAGATTTCCGGAATGAACGGGTCAAAAAGATGGAATTACTCATTTCTGCTGCTCCATTTCACTATTTATATGATACTTGTGACAGGACTCATTGCAGTCTCTAAACAACTTGACTATTCAAGGAGCGGTTACAAGGGCATAAATCCTGAAAATGTTATTGTGGCTGATCTCAGTTCTGATGAGTTGAGAAACAGTTTCCTGACTCTTTGCGATGAGATCAGGAAGATACCCGGGGTGATTAATGTTGCCGGAGGCTCATTCATTCCGCCGTTTGGAAATTTCCTGCCAATCAATCTTGCAGATGCATCGGGAGAGAGGATCAGGTTTGACGGTCTGATAATGGGTGAAGGAATGACCGAGCTGCTGGGAATAGAGGTTATTGACGGATCGCCTTTCGGTCCATACAAGGAAGGCCCGCCTGAAGTGCTTATAAACGAATCGGCGGCGATGGTGCATAATGTAAAAGCAGGAGGTAACCTGCTTGCTTTCAGGGTGAGGGGAGTAGTAAGGGATTTTCATGCACATTCATTGCATACCACCATTCAGCCAATGGTTATCCTGCCTCAGAATCCTGCAAGGATGGGCCTCCTGGCGATCAGGACTGACGGTGTGAATGATGAAAAGATAATTAAGCAATTCAGGGATCTCTATTCTCAGATTTCACCGGATGAAATTTTTGAAGTACGCTACCTGACCGACCAGGTAGAGAATTTCTATGCACGCGAAAGAAACCAGAGCCGCATAATAAAGGTGTTTTCACTTCTGGCACTGGTATTATCCATAATGGGATTATTCGGGATCTCGCTAATAAGCATAGCGAAAAGAGAAAAGGAAATAGGCATCAGGAAAGTGAACGGAGCTTCTGAAGCCGGGGTTTTGCTGATGCTTAATGCAGCTTACATAAAATGGGTGCTTGTGGCCATAGCTGTTTCGGTTCCGGTTTCATTCCGGCTGATTTCAAAATGGATGGAACGATTTGCTTACAGAACCGGAATAAGCTGGTGGATCTTTGTTCTGGCAGGTTTATCGGCAATAATTATTTCGCTGCTGACGGTGAGCTGGCAGAGCTGGCGGGCAGCAACGAGAAATCCGGTCGAAGCATTGCGCTATGAGTAGCGCAATGAGAAGATCCACGATAGCGAAGCGTATCGGGATGGAAGCTCTCCGATATGAATAACTTACTCAAACCAAATTGACAACTTTATGAATCTTAACCAGATTTTCAGAAGCATTATCAGAGACCGGTTGAATAATCTGGTAATCCTAATCAGTTTAGCAGTTGGACTGGCAAGCATTATTCTGGTAGTACTTTTCATCAGCAGGGAACTGGGCACCGATAATTTTCATGAAAACAGTGACCGGATATATGCGCTCAAATGCGATGATCCCTGGATCCCGGGTAAAAAAATGTATCACTGCCGTTTCGGGTCGGCAGAATACATGAAGAGTAATTTTGCCGGGGTCGAAGATTTCTGCCGCATAAATAATTCCAATGCACTTAAGATAATTGCAGATAATGAAGATTATTTTGATAAACCGATGATTATCGGAGCTTCAGAAAATTTCTTCAGATTTTTTTCTTATAAGCTGAGTACCAACAATCCGGAAACAGCCCTGGAATCCGGTAAAAGTCTGGTCATTTCAAGTGAAATAGCTAAAAAATATTTTGGGGATAAGGACCCGGTCGGAAAGATAATTTCACTTGTTACTCAGAAACAAACAGATGAGATGACCGTTACAGGTGTCTTCGAAAAGCCTGTTGAAAATACCCAGATAAATTTCGATATGGTTCGCCTGATTGGTGATGTCGACAGCCGGTGTTATATAAGCCTGACCGCTCAGACTGATCCGGATGAGATGGAAATGCTTTTTTCAGAAAAAAAGGAGGTCATTCCCGTTATCAATACAGGAGAACCCGGACCATATTACCTGGAGCCTCTCAGGCTCGCTTATTTCGATACAGAGCGGGGGTCGAATGTCGAAAACAACCGTGATAAAAGAGATCTGTGGATTGCAATGATTATCGGACTCATGATCATAGGTGTCGCAGTATTTAACTACCTGGCGATACTGGCAAATAAGTTTCACAGGAAGACGAAGGAGTTTTACCTGCGACGAATAAACGGCAGTTCCCTGTCAAACCTGATTTTCAGGTTTCTTCTGGAGAATGGTATTATTGTAGTTTTCTCATTCATTCTGGGGCTGTTCCTGATGCATGACGCGTTACCCTTCTTTAACAATCTGACAGGCAGCGGGATCACAGGAGCCTTTATTTTCAAGCCAGGACAAATTGCAATTCTGGCAGCTGTACCTGCTCTTTTGATACTGGTCACCTTCTTCTTCACTTACTATCTGGTGAACTTAAATATGGGATTAAACCTGCTAAAGACTGATCAGGACCATAAGATAAAGACCATTCAGATTCCTGCCTTTAATGTGCTTCAGCTGGCCAGCTCAATAGCACTAATTATTTGTTCCATAGTCATTATACGCCAGATGAATTTCATAACCAATAAACCGATCGGGTTGGACAGAGAGGTGATAGAGGTCAGAATTCCTCCGCAGTATAAGGACAAGGCAGGAGTATTTAAAGAGGAACTGATGAAACACAGTTCTGTAAAAAATGTTTCGGTGGCAGGGGCTTCTCCGCTTCTCGAACACTTCCTGCTGGCATTGAAATATCAGGAGAATGGAGTTGAAAAGCAATATTCTCCTTCAGGATTCATCGGGGATGAAAATTACCTTTCCGTGCTTGGAATTGAACTTGTTGCCGGAGATGATTTCTCCGAAACCCTTTCCGCAAACACCGATAAGTGCCTTATAAATGAATCCTTTGCCAGTTTATTCAAGGATCAGGATCTGGTGGGTAAGGGAATTCCCGGGATGGAAAATAAGATCATCGCAGGAATAGTTAAAGATTTTCATTATTCAGATCTCAAATCTTTTGTGGAACCGGCTTTTATTTCATTCAGTAATACTGGCGGTCATCTTATGGTGAAAGCAGCGGAGAACCAGGTCCCTCAGGTCAGGGAAGCTATTTCTTCAGTCTGGCAGAAGCTTTTTCCCGATTACCCTTTAAATACAGAATCAGTGGGAGACCGTTACGAATGGTATCACAGGGAGAATGTCAACTTTAAAAGGCTTATCACAACATGTTCACTGATAAGTCTTTTCCTTTCAATGATCGGCCTTTTTGCTATCTCATACCAGAAGACACGTTCACGTACGAAAGAAATCGGCGTAAGAAAAATCAATGGTGCAAGGATTTCCGATATCCTGACTTTGATCAATTCAGATTTTTTCAGATGGACGATTATTGCCTTTATCATTGCTGTTCCTGCTGCAGGATATGCAATGTTCAGGTGGCTTGAAGCTTATGCCTATAAGACAGAACTGAACTGGTGGATTTTTGCCCTTTCAGGATTATTGGTACTTGCAGTATCCCTGCTGACTGTCAGCTGGCAGAGCTTGCGGGCAGCAACAAAAAATCCGGTTGAAGCATTGAGGTATGAATAACTGAAAAAGCCAACGGTATTTTAAACGATATGCCGGACTGTCCGTGGGAGCATATAATCCGCGGCGTATTGGACAAGAGTTGATCGCGATTCAACGTCAATGCTTACAATCATTTGATAAAGATCATAATATAGCGGCATAGGTGTCGCTTAAAACATATAACAAGACACATTTTAAATGGAATTGGTATGCCTGTTGAGCAAAAATCATGTACATAATTTTAGAAATCTGCCATGAAAAATTGAGAACCAGGAGAAAAATATCAATTTGAGAAGGCCTTAAATGGAACTATCCCTGCCTAATGAAGTCATACATATGAATATTTTGAAAAAAGATGAATTTTCTTTCAGACACTAACTAAGTTTTATGTTGTTTAATAAAAGATAGCAACACCTGTTCATCTATAAACTATACCAAAAACTAAACGATAATCTACTTTAGAGTTTCAAGGTACTTTATGCTCAACGGTACCTGATCTAAGGCATTTTTTGCTTCATCTTCAATATAGTATTTTTTCGTTCCCATTTTCTGTGCAATACGAAGCAACCTTGGCCAGTCGGTAACACCCCTGCCAAGTGATACACTGGTTTCATCGGGAGCTGAGCCTGTATTATTACCCGGTACATCATGACCAATCTCCTTCAGATGAATCAATTCAAATCGCCCGGGATATTTTTTCAGGTAAGCCAACGGGTCAGCTCCGCCATGTGTTGCCCAGAATACATCGAGTTCAAAGGTCACCAGTTCTGGTTTGGTCTGTTCAAGTATTAAATCCATCAGGTTCCCATCAGGAGTGTTAAATTCATACCCGTGCGGATGATAATAAAATCGCAATCCTGCTTTTTTCAGAGTGGTACCAAAACGGTTGAAATCCTGAATGGCTTTGACGGCATGTTCATTCACCCCTTTAAAATCGGCGTACCTTCCATGCTGTTGCATTTGCCCGTCGTCATAATATTTATAAACCGGGGTACATTTCCATGCAGAATAATCCTTCGGGTTATCCGGTATCCTGACCCAGATCAGCTCATGTTCGGTCTGTGACCAGAAGACTAAATCAGGTTTCCCGTCTCCATCGAAATCGCCGACTATCTGATCATGATATTTAGCTCCTCCTTTATAGATCAGATGTCTTTTCCAGGGTGCATCGCGTTCGAAGTCCGGATAAGGATTTTCCCACCAGTATACTTCTTTCGTTTTTCCGCCATCACCACCGGCTATAATATCCATGTCGCCATCGCCATCAACATCGAATGCAACAGTTCCGGCCTCGGGCGACATCGGGTCTGACTCTACAACATATTTGTCCCACCCTTTATCAGTACGACGGTACCATACCATACATGGCGTTTGTTTACGCTCCGTTATGCAAAAATCATTTATTCCATCGTTATCGAAATCGGCTACAGCAGATGATGTTTGTTCAGTTCCTCCGTTGGGCGCTTCGATACCCCCGGTTTTGCTTGAAATGTGCACCCAGTTAATGGGTTTTTCCTGTGCCTGGGCATATCCAATGGATACGAACAGACACGTAACAAATAAAAGTCTCATTTTTTTCACACGTATATAATTTATTTTTCCAAATTACAGATTTATCAATATTCTTTATAACAGTTTTACCGACGCATGCCCTATACTTCCGGAGATTCATAAATACTTCCTGAACAACATCTTCAGCCTCTTCTTTATTTTTTAAATAGCTTAACGCGAAATAGCAGGCCTTTTTATTGTATTTTTTGAATATATGATAAAAAGATAAAACATCTTCTTCTTTGAGATTTTTTATAATCAACTTATCATCAATATTGGATAATTACGAGTGAAATGTTATCCAGGTAAAGTTATTGTTTTATAACAAACTATGAGTTTGTCCGGGACGTTTTTCAGTCTGTACATGGATCCAGCCTGCACTACCTTCGCTCCATGCTACGGATATAATCAGCGTTCTCATCAGGACTCCATAGATTTAGCACTGAGCAGATGGCGCTCCGCTACTTTGGATAATCCGTACTACTTTTTATTTGTATGCCCACGCGAGTAAATGCCTAACTAATTGTTTATCTGTAAGTCATAGTGTTATTGCTGCTTCTGTGTAAATGGATATTTAATTTTTTAAATATTTGTTGCATATATCAACTAATTATTTTTATCTTCGCGGACTTTAAGATTTGAAAAAATGAAAACACAAGGTTCCCCCGAAATAATGACAGTAGCAAGAATGCTGTTCGTGATGTCGCGGGCACTTAAAAAGCGTATTATTGAGCATGCGGATATCATGATTACAAAAGAACAGGTTGGACTGTTACTTGCTTTAAGTTTACAATCTGAGGAAGTAATACAAAACGATATGGCTGATGTGATGGGAAAAGACAAATCAGCAATATTGAGGTTCGTCGACTCATTGGAAGAAAAAGAACTGGTCAGAAGGACTGTTGACCAAAAGGACAGGAGAAAAAATTATCTGACAATCACCGAAAAAGGAGAAAGAGTTATAGAATTGTGTCTGGAAACAATGCATGACTTCATGGAGGAACTTGAACAAGGTCTTACCAGAACTGAAATAGATACTTTTTATAAAGTCGTAGCCCATTTTAAAACCAACGCGGAAAATCTGTAAATTTTTTTAATCATATAGTTGAAATAGTCAATGGTTGATAATAGTAATATTTTGAAACCCACATGTATCAAATACACAAACACGTATTTATATAATTTTCAAACATGTGGGTTCCATCAGACCTTTAAAATCAAAATTATATACTGATGAAAGAAGTAACGAAATTGAAAGAGCCGCCACCACTAATCCCCGATAATATATACTTCCATGATTTTGCAATCGCGAACACGAATGAAAATATAAAATAAAAAACTCAGAAATGAAAAGATCAATTAAGGAATCGGTTTTTATTGTAATATTTATATTAAGCAGCTTCACGCTCAAAGCGCAGGAATCCATTAGCTTATCGCTTGAAAAAGCTGTTGAATATGCTTTACAATATAATAAGGTGCTTCAAAACGCGAAGTTTTCAGTTCAATCTACCAAAGAAAAAATATGGGAAACAACTGCAGCCGGTTTACCGCAGGCTAGTGCAAGTATCAATTATAATAACTATTTAGGAGCCAACGCTGAATTGCGGCTTGACCCATCAGGGCCTCCGGCTATAATAGAGTTTAATCCCACAAGTAGTATTAACTTCAGTGTGAACCAACTGGTTTTTAGTGGAAATTATTATGTCGGACTTCAAATGGCAAAGATAGCATACCAGGCGGCCGATCTTAGTGTACAGAAAACTGAACTTGATATAAAAGAGCAGGTTACACGTGCATACTATCTGGTTTTAGTTTCCGAACGAACAGTAAAAATTATTGAATCAAATAAAATCAATAGCGCGAAGATATATGAAAAGACAAGGAATCTTGCTAACGCGGGAATAATTGAAAAAACCGAAGCTGATAAACTATCTGTTATGGTTACATCGGTTGAAAATGCACAGAAAGCAGCCGAGCGTCAATTGGAAATAGCATATAACATGCTCAGGCTCCAGTTGGGAGCTGACGCGAATACAGAAATTAATCTGACTACACTATTGGATGAGGTTTCTCAGAAAAGCAAATTTGAAAATGCTGTTGTCAGCCCTTTCAATATTGAAAATAATATTGACTACAATCTTATACTGGTGCAGGGTAGAATAGCCAAATCTCAGGTATCTCTTCAAAAAACAAACTATTTGCCGACTCTGACGGGCTTTTATTCTTATACAGAAAAATTACTTAAACCAAAGTTCGATATGACGCCCAAAAATGTAGTAGGGTTAAATCTGTCTGTCCCCATTTTCTCCAGCGGTATGAGGAAGTCGAAAGTAGCGCAGGCTAAAATAAACCTGAAGATGGTTGAAACCAATACACAATTAGTTAATCAACAATTAACCATCCAGGAAAAGCAATTGAGGTACAACCTTAATAACATGCTTGAACAATACGAGAATCAAAAAACGAATGTAGATATAGCAAAAGAGGTTTTTGATAAAATGAATTTAAAATTTCAGCAGGGCATTGTATCGAGTCTTGAACTGACGTCAGCTAACAATAGTTATTTATCAGCCGAATCAAGTTATATAAACATTTTGTTTCAACTTCTGGATGCTGAACTCGCGTTACGCAAACTAAACGGTAATTTTTAAGAAACATTAACAAATAAACAAATAGAATATGAAAAAGTCTGTTTTTCTATCATCATTGGTGCTAATACTGCTGTCATTAATTGTGGCATGTTCCTCTAATAAAAGCTCAGAATCTGCTTCAATTAATGATTCCATTAAAATTGAAAGAGTTAAAACTATGATAATTCATAACGAATCTATCACACGTACAACTGAATATACATCAAGTCTTCTCCCTTTTGAAGAAGTACATCTGGCGCCTTCATCACCGGGAAGGATTGAAAATTTTTTTGTTGATGTAAGTGACAATGTGACAAAGGGTCAGGTGTTGGTTCAGATGGACAGAACCCAACTGCAACAGGCAAAAATCAATCTGCTCAATTTAGAAACTGATTTCAGACGTTATGATACATTAAAAAGCATGGAGAGCATAGCAGAACAACAATACGACCAGCTAAAGGCGCGTTACGATATTGCTAAAAGCAGTTATGATTTCCTCCTGGAGAACACTCAGTTGAAAGCGCCTTTCAGCGGGATTGTTTCGGGAAAATATTTTGAAGACGGGGAAATTTATTCCGGCACCCCGGTTCCTGCCGTAGGGAAACCGGCTGTATTATCAATTGTGCAGATTAACAATTTAAAAGCCCGCCTGAATTTATCGTCAAATTATTATCCTTTAATTTCATTGGGAATGAAAGTGGAAATGAAAACCGATTTATTCCCGGATATGATATTTAAAGGCGATGTATACAGGATATACCCCACGATTGATAATGCAACCAAAACATTTATTGTTGAAGTGAAGATCCAGAATCAAAACTTAAAACTGCGCCCCGGCATGTTTGGAAAAATACAATTGAACATGGGCAAAGGCTCAGCTTTGTTGGTTCCTTCCATAGCCCTGATTAAACAAACCGGTACGAACAATATGTTTGCATTTGTGAACGAGAATAACATAGCTGCAAAAAAACAAATAAAAACCGGACAAATTATTGATGACAAGACCGAAATTCTTTCCGGCCTCAGCGAAGGGGATGAATTAATCATTATCGGGCAGAATAAACTTGAAGATCAGGAGCATATTTTAGTAATTAAATAATCAAATGAATCGATACTGAAATAAGTAATTAAAACGAACCATGAGTATATATAGCAGTGCAGTAAAGAAGCCAATAACAACCATCATGATATTTGTTGGGGTTATCGTGTTGGGTATTTATTCTTATTTTCAATTACCCGTGGATTATTTCCCTAAAATGGATCCTCCTATGATCACTGTTTTTACGTTTTATCCGGGAGCAAATGCAGCCGATGTGGAACAAAATATTACCCGGAAACTGGAAGATGGTTTTGGTTCACTCTCAAATCTTAAAAAGTTAAGATCCTCTTCAAAAGAAAATATATCAGTTATAACACTGGAATACGAATGGGGGTCAAACCTTGATGAGGCTGTAAATGAGGTGCGAAACGCGGTTGGTACGGCTGAAAACGACTTACCCGATGAAGTTGAAAGTCCGACGATACTCAAGTTAAGCACCAGTATGGTGCCTGTTATGATGTTTTCAGTGTCTTCTGACGAAAGTTATGAAGGAATAAAAGATATTTTGGACAATCAACTTATTCAGCCGCTCAACCGTATAGATGGTGTCGGAAATATATTGCAGATAGGCGCTCCCGTCAGAGCTGTCATGGTTGATGTTGACCCAAGAAAACTCGATGCATATAACTTATCTGTCGAACAAATAGGAGGAGTGTTAGCTGCAAATAACCTGAATTTACCTTCAGGAAGTTTCGAGATGGGGAAATCTGACTTTCCACTCAGGCTTCAGGGTGAATTTGAAAATAGCGATGTCATTAAAGACTTAATCATCAGCAATAAAGACGGGCGGACAGTGTATTTAAAAGATGTTGCATCAGTAAGGGATAGCTTAAAAGACGTTAAATCTTACGAACGCTCCAACGGGGAAAAGACCGTGCGAATTATGATACAGAAACAGTCGGATGCCAATACTGTTACCGTGGCTGAAATGGTGAAACAAAAAGTAGAAGAATTGAAAGAGACCCTACCGCCTGATGTGAAGATATCAGTGCTGATGGACACTTCTATCAATACTCTCAATTCGATAAACAATCTTGCCGAAACTGTACTGTATGCATTGATATTTGTGGTACTTGTCGTTTTGTTTTTCCTTGGTAACTGGCGATCTACATTTATAACAGCCCTGTCTATCCCTATCTCTTTAATTGCAGGATTTATTTACGTGTATTTATCAGACGGTACAATAAATATTATCACGTTATCGGCAATCTCCATCGCCATTGGGCTGGTAGTGGATGATTCAATAGTGGTAATTGAAAATATTACAAAGAAATTGGACCGGGGCGGCTATCCAAGGGAAGCTGCCATTTATGGAACAAATGAAGTAAGTTTGGCTGTTATTGCATCCACCCTTACCATTATTGCTGTATTCCTTCCATTGACCATGTTAGGTGGAATGACCGGGATACTGTTCAAACCATTGGGTTTTATAGTGACAATTTCAATTACTACTTCAGTTATCGTTGCACTGACTCTTACTCCAATGTTATCAGCTAATCTGCTCACTGAAAGGAAACCCGATAAAAATAGTATTTCCGGCAAAATCTATTGGTTTTCACAGAACTTCCTGGCAAAATTAGACATTGGTTATGAAAAAATTCTTTCATGGGTTGTTAAACACAGATGGGTGGTTGTTGGTATTGCTACCCTGATTTTTGCCTCATCGTTGGGTTTAACCAGGTTTATCGGAACCGAGTTTATGCCGGCTTCAGATAATGGCCGGATATCCGCGACAGTTAAACTTGCTCAGGGTGTAAAATTAGAGGAAACTACAATTATTGCTCATAAGCTTGATTCTATTTTCATGAAAAAGTATCCTGAAATTGAAATAGTTTCATCAAGCGCTGGAACAGGTGACGAAAATAGTTTGGCTGCTATTTTTACTCAAACAGGTAATTATATAATAAGCTATACATTCAAGGTAAAAGAGAGAAAAGATCGTGAAAGGGATATTTTCCAGATTTCAGATGAATTAAGAGAAGATATCCAACAATTTCCCGATGTTGAGATATTTAATGTTGACCCGGGAGGTGCAAGAGCCGCGAGCAGTATGATGGGGGGCATGGGCGGCGGAAACAATATTGAAGTCAATATTTTCGGTCACGATTTCGATAAGACAAATATTCTGTCGGAACAGATTGCTCAATCTATGAAAGAGATAAAGGGAACGCAAGATATCCTGATAAGCCGTGATAAAGAAAAGGCTGAATTGCAGCTGGTTCTAAACGATGAAAAAATGACTTATTTTGGCTTGAATACTGTAACTGTTGCAGCTGCATTAAGAAACAGGATAACCGGGCTCACTGCAACTAAATATAAAGAAGAAGGGAATGAATATGATGTAATCATACGCTATGATGAGCGCTTCAGAAAATCAACAGAAGATATTATGAATGTCAGTATTCAAAATCCGGAAGGGAAGTTTATTAAACTAAATGAAATTGCAGAAATAAAGCAATTCTATACTCCACCAAATATTGACAGGCAAAATAAGACCCGCGTTGTTACCGTGTCGGCGGCGCTGTCAGGTTCAGATTTAGGAAGTGTCAGAACTGCTCTTGATCAGAAAATTGCAAAAATGGATATTCCTGCCGACATTACAATTGAATTTGGCGGTAGCGCTGATGAAATGCAAAAATCTTTTAATGATATAATCACGTTGCTGTTACTGGTATTGCTTCTGGTATATATAGTCATGGCTGCACAGTTTGAGTCACTGGCAGAACCTTTTATTATTATGCTGGCGATTCCTTTCGCGCTTACAGGGGTCTTCCTTGCTTTACTTATTTTTAATTCCACGATCAATGTAATTTCATTGATAGGAGTAGTTATGCTGGTTGGAATTGTAGTTAAAAATGGCATTATCTTAGTGGATTTCGCGAATTTATTACGCGACAGGGGGTTATCCCTGAAACAAGCAATTGTCCAGGCAGGCCGTTCGCGTTTAAGGCCAGTCATAATGACCTCATTGACAATGATTCTTGCAATGATACCCATGATTGTGTCAAAAGGTGAAGGTTCCGAAATGTGGAGACCTATGTCAATTGCAATTTTTGGTGGATTAACGTTTTCAACCTTAGTTACCCTTGTTCTGGTCCCGGCAATCTATACGATGTTTGGTATCGGAAGGATAAGAAGAGAAAAAAAGCAGGCTTTAAAAAACCAGTAAATAATTTTAAGAAATATGAAAGCAGTCCTTATTTCACATAATCAGGCATTATCTGAAGAAATTGAAGTTATTCTTGATAAACTTACTATCAGGGGTTACACGCAATGGACAGAAGTTAACGGACGGGGCTCAACCAGTGGTGAATCCCATATGGGAACACATACATGGCCCTCGCTAAACAACGTGTTGATTACCGTAATTCCGGATGAAAAAGTGAAGCCTTTACTAGAGAACCTTTCCGAACTGAATCAGAAGGATGAAGAATTAGGATTGCGCGCTTTTGTATTGAACGTTGAAAGTACAATTTAGAGTACATCCTTGCTTTATACTTTTACGCTGACGATAAAACAATATTGTTCAAATTAATATAAAATGAATTGAGGTGTCAAGTACGAATAGCAAACAATAACAGTCCTTAAATAAATGAAATACATCGAGTATATTTTTTTAAGGTGTCTTTATGTATTAATGTCAATTATTCCCTTCAGGCTACTTTACGCGATATCAGATGTATGCGCTGTTATTATGCAATATTTAATCCGGTACAGGACAAGCACGGTATCTGACAATCTTAAAAATGCCTTCCCTGAAAAGAAACCTGATGAGATAAAGATAATTACACGTCAGTTTTATAGGCACTTATGCGATATTACCCTCGAAAGTATTAAAGGCTATTCACTGAGCACAAAACAAATACTGAAAAGATACCGGTTTCTGAATCCTGATATAGCAAACCAATATTATGAGAAAGGGCAGGATGTTATCATAGCCCTGAGCCATTATTGCAACTGGGAGTGGGGCGCCCAGATTGCCGGGAAAATCTACAGGCATAAGCTTGTTTCGCTCTATAAACCCATATCCAACAGATATATTGATAAATATATTCGTAAACAAAGAATGAAACGGGGTATGGAGCTTGTATCCATTTACAATCCAAAGTATATTTTTCGTTTGAAAAAGGACAACCCCAATATGTGGTTTTTTATAAGCGACCAAAGTCCCGGAAGTGCGAAAAAGGCGATTTGGGTAAGGTTTCTTAACCAGGACACAGCCTGCCCGCGTGGAATTGAAGATTATGCAAAACTATTTAACCTGCCCGTAATATATATGGATGTTCAAAGGGACAGAAGAGGGCATTATACTTTGGAAATGCAGGAGTTATGTGTTAATCCGGCCAAAACATTACCAGGTGAGATTACCGAAAATTATATGAGAAAATTGGAGACGGTAATTATTGAAAAGCCTGAAGACTGGTTGTGGTCACACCGGAGATGGAAATTAAAAAAGCAATAATTCATCAATACTACACAGGCCTCACTAATATCTTTAAATTGCTTCGCGTTGAATATGTCCGTCAGGGAGGAAATTACCATAATGAAGAACACATGGCTTATAAGCAGGGAATATTATTCAGGGGAGATATGAGCTTTTGATTATTCTCTTGTTGGAACTGTCAGATAAAAAAATGCAACAGGAAAAATCTTTTAAAAAGATATTGCTTATTTTGGATAAGCAATTAAACAAATTATTCAAGCTATAAACAAAATAACATGATTATGAAAACGGACCAGATCTTCAAACCAAAACTTGAGAAATCTTCAGATTTTAAATTTGATTCTGCCGTCGTCGACGTTTTTGACGATATGGTTGTTCGTTCTGTGCCGATGTATCTCGAATTTCAACGCATGATCACCGAAATTGCATCTGATTATGCCAAACCCGATACATCTTTGTACGATTTAGGATGTTCCACAGGAACTACCCTCTTATCGCTTAACACCGTCCTTGATAAATCTATAGGGTTTGTCGGGGTCGATGAATCTCTGGAAATGTTGGAAAGTTGCCGTAAGAATTTGATTGACAAAGGAGTGACAAGACAGTTCGAAATGGTGCCGGCTGACCTGAACAAAAAGATAGATATCACTAACGCCTCTGTTGTGATTCTATGTCTTACTTTACAATTCGTTCGTCCGATTAACCGGTTAAAATTAATAAAATCCATCCGCGAGCAGTTAAACCCCAACGGTTGTATTATAATAATTGAGAAAGTGTTAGGTGAAAATGCTGAATTTAACAGGAAATTCATCAAGTATTACTACGATCTGAAAAGGCGTAACAATTACGATGAAATGGAAATTTCCCAAAAGAGGGAGGCTCTGGAAAATATATTGATTCCCTACAAGCTTACTGAGAACATCCAAATGTTAACGGAAGCCGGGTTTCATTCATGCGAAATATTTTTCAAATGGTACAATTTTGCCGGCCTGATAGCTCTAAAATAATCTGTAACCTCGATAAACATGTTAACCAAATTCGGAAACATACTTTTCCATTTCAGGAATATTTTGTTCCCTGTTTTTTACGCGGCGTTATTCATCCCTTCTCCGGTTATATTCCGGAGTGAAGAATGGGCATTAAAAACCGGACTACTATTTATTATCACTGGAATTTTAATCCGTTGTACAACAATTGGATTGGTATATATTATTCGTGGTGGATCAAAACGCCGGATACACGCCGAGACATTGGTTACCGATGGAATGTACAAAGTATGCAGGAATCCGATGTATCTGGGCAATATACTGATCCTTTTCGGGTTTGGTCTGTTCGCCAATTCTCTTGTATTCATCCTGATCTTTATACCATTGTTTGTGTTTTTCTATACCGCGATAATATTTGCAGAAGAAGATTTTCTATTAAAAAAGTTCGGGCAACAGTTTATTGATTATAAGGCGAACAGCAACGCCATCATACCAAAATTGGGAAATCTGCAAGCGGCGTTTGAAGAACAAACTTTCAAATGGGGGAAGGTTATCTACAAAGAGTATAACTCGCTCTTCCTTTATTTTACAGGTATCTGTTTAATGCTTCTTTACCATGGATATATTGGAATAAGCTTTTTTATGATTGTTGAAACTATTTTGTTGATATCTTATTTTTTAATCAAACTATTAAAACACAATAAGTTATCTCACTAACCAAACAGCCTCAATTGTAATCCGGAATCAGATCAGTACAACCTGATAGTGGGTGTTCCCATGTGATTTTTCATTTGCCCCGATTTTTAAGCTTGAATTCCTGGCTGGTATTCCGGCACTGGTATTGTCATGCTGACGGTAAGCTGGCAGAGCTGGCGTGCGGCAACGAGAAATCAGGTGGAGGCACTCCGATATGAATAAATTGTATTTTTACGGGAAATTCTGACATATGAAGGTTTACAAATTCGGCGGAGCATCCGTTAAGGACGCCGGGGGAATCAGGAACCTGGCTGATATAACTGCACGTGAAAATGATAAGCTTGTAGTTGTGGTTTCAGCCTTTGGCAAAACAACAAACGCCCTGGAACAGGTTCTTAAAACATGGATGGATGGGGATGAAGGCTACAGGAACCTTCTCGACAATCTTTACAACTATCACGATTCAGTTGCCTGCGGGCTATTCCCGGGAGGGAATTCGGCAAAAGGCATGATCGACAACTCATTTGCCCTGCTGAGGGAGTATCTGGAGTCGGCAAAGAAAGAGGATTATGATTTCGAATATGACCAGATTGTATCTTACGGAGAGATCTGGTCAACCATTATTGTAGCGGAATATCTCCGTAAATCGGGCTTTAATTCGGAATGGATCGACATTAGGGGCAACCTGATCACAGACGACAGGCATAGGGATGCTGATATTCTCTGGAGTGAAAGCACTTCGAGGATCAGAAACGTTTTTAACTTCAGGGTCAGGGATATTTATGTTACCCAGGGATTTATAGGAAGCACAGTTGCCGGACGCACGACCACACTTGGGCGCGAAGGATCCGATTATACGGCAGCGCTTCTTGCCAGCATACTCGATGCAGATGAGGTCGTGGTATGGAAAGATGTTCCGGGATTGCTTAACGCTGACCCCAAATGGCTTTCCGATGCTGTGAGACTCGAGGAGGTGTCATATCGCGAGGCAGTCGAGATGACTTTCTCAGGCGCCAAGGTGATCCATCCGAAAACAATAAAACCCCTGCATAACAAAAACATACCCCTTCGCGTAAAATCATTTATTTCACCGGTCGAACCTGGTACCATTGTAAAGAGCGACACTGTTATCAAACACGGACTGCCGGTTTTTATTAAAAAAGAGAACCAGATCATGATATCTATACTCCCCAAGGATTTTTCATTTGCAATGGGGGAGAACCTGAGCCGGATTTTCTTCTTCTTTTCAAGGCACGGCATCAGGGTGAACATGGTGGAAGCGAGCGCGGTAAGCATCGATGTTTGTCTCGACGACGACCGCCCTAAGGTTGAAGCGCTGATCAGCGACCTTGGCGATGAGTTCTCTTCAGTATATAATGAAAACGTGGAAATGCTATCCATACGCCATTACACACCCGAAGCCATCGGACGGATCACGGCAGGAAGAGAGATACTGCTTGAGCAAAAGACCAGAAGCACTGTGCGTTTTGTTGTAAGATAGGAAGGCCGGAATCTGTTACCTGCTGAAAACCAGCCTCTGTCCCCTGGCTTCTTCATTTACCGTTCCGTTATCGGACACAATGGTTCCGTTTACCATTGTCATCTTCACCTTCGACCTGAATGTAGTGCCTTCAAGCGGTGACCATCTGCATTTGTACAGTATATTATCCTTTGAAACGGTCCAGGGATCATCAGGATTGATCAGACAGATATCAGCCTTGCAGCCTTCCCTGATAAAACCCCGCTCCTTTATATTATATATGATTGCCGGGTTGTGACACATCTTTTCCACGATAGTCTCGACCGGTATAAGCTTGCGGTGCCAGAGTTCGAGCATGGCGACCAGGGAATGCTGGACAAAGGGAGCCCCGGAAGGCGCTTTGAAATATGTGTTGTTCTTTTCCAGGGACGTATGAGGGGAATGATCGGTGGCGATAGTATCGATTGTATTGTTGCACAGACCTTTCTGCAGCGCTTCCCTGTCGAATCTTGTCTTGATAGCCGGATTCAGCTTGACCAGAGTTCCCTTTTGCTCATAGGAAGTCTCGTCAAACCACAGATGATGAAGACAGGCCTCACCGGTTATTCTTTTGGACCCGGGATGCAATTCGCTGCTTAACAGCTTCAGCTCATCGGCTGTTGAAATATGAAGCAGATGAAGCCTGGTCCCGTATTCCCTTGCAAGCATAACTGCATAATGGGATGACTGATAGCAGGCTTCGCGGCTCCGGATATAAGGGTGCATTTCCACGGGAACGTCTTCGCCGTATTTCTCCATGTAAACGGCCGTATTCCTTTTTATGACGGATTCCGATTCACAGTGGCAGGCAAGCGGTATCGGGGCTCTGGAGAAAAGATCTCTCAGAACCGGCTCATCGTTAATAAGCATGTTACCGGTCGATGATCCCATGAAGAGTTTTATCCCGCACACAACTGATGGATCGGCATCGAGAACTTCGCTCAGGTTGCTGTTGGTTGCACCTATATAAAAGGAGTAGTTGGCCAGCGACTGTTCAGATGCGATTGCAAGTTTCTCACGGATAAGCTTATTGGTGATAGTCTGCGGACTGGTATTCGGCATATCCATGAAGGAAGTCACTCCCCCTGCAACAGCTGCCAGGGATTCGGAATGGATATCTCCCTTGTGGGTAAGTCCCGGTTCCCTGAAGTGGACATGTTCGTCGATCACTCCGGGGATCAGCAGAAGCCCTTTTGCATCAATGATTTTCGCCTGTTCGGGGATCCTTTCCGCCAGGGGAGGTCCGGCATAAGTGATATACTCACCTTGGATGATGACATCTCCCCTGAATGAGATACCTTCATTTATTATAGTGGCGTTCCTTATTATCAGGCTGTTCATAACGGATGATGTGAAGCAGGGTGTCAGAGTGTTTCAAATGCAGGTACGTAAGGGAATCATTGACTCAGAACTCTGTGGTTATGAGTCCCTGTGGTATTTTGTAAACCAGCTCCTGACAGTCATCCTGAGGACTCCCCATAGAGCTTCGTTGAAGATGCCGCCCGTCATTTTTGAAGTTCCCAGCCGGCGGTCGGTAAATATAATAGGTATCTCAACTATTTTGTAACCGAGTTTGAAAGCCGTGAATTTCATTTCGATCTGGAAGCAGTAGCCTTTCGATCTTATCCTGTCGGGCTTTATGTTCTCGATCACCTCCCTCGTGTAGCAGATAAGGCCGGCGGTTGCATCCATTATCTTCATGCGGGTTATCATCCTTACATACACTGATGCAAAGTACGACATAAGCACCCTTGAAAGAGGCCAGTTGACGACATTGACACCGCTTATATACCTCGATCCGATTGCCACGTCCGCGCCATCGCGGCTGCATGCATTGCAGAGCCGTACCAGGTCCTCTGGATTATGTGAGAAATCGGCGTCCATTTCATATATTAAGGTATAGTTTCTCCCGAGCGACCACTTGAAACCATCTACGTATGCAGTTCCAAGTCCGAGTTTTCCGGGGCGCTCTATAAGATGGACACTGGGAAAGCCGGGCATCAGATTCTTTACCAGGGCGGCGGTTCCGTCGGGTGAGTTGTCGTCAATTATCAGGATATCGAAGGGAACAGGCAATGAAACTATGGCCTTTATAAGCAATTCGATATTCTCTTTTTCGTTGTAGGTTGGTATGATGACGACATTAGGCATGAAACGGAAATATCAGCGAAAATACATTTTTCATTTGACTGGCAGAGTCTTATCTGATTTATTTCTTGGAGCCCCGAAAATTTTTATTTTTTTCTTTGCAAGGAATTAAGGAAGCATTATCTTTGACGTCCCAAAAGTAACCGGTTCTGATGATCTGAACCCGGGAGTATAAGAGAAGAAAATAATAAGTTCTTTGACAGATTGAAGCATCAACCAGGCGAGATGGGAATCTCGCTTAGGAACTTGTTAGTAAAACAGAATTGAGCGTAGGAGACAAGGGGGGTCTTTAAAAGAGACTTTAGAGAATAATTTA
>JBAQCK010000108.1:0-16470 GCA_049294075.1 Bacteroidales bacterium
GACATAATCAGTGAAGCCGTAAGGCCTGTTATCAACCCCCTGCCTCTTTTCATTCTGTACGACATTCTGCTGGAGGGCAAACGACTGCGGAGTTACGGTGTTGCGCAGGAAGCCCATGCGGTCAGACTCAAGCCACATTGCCATTTCAAGCGCATTCTTCGGGACAACCTCGAAATAGATTGTCTGGTCAAAGTTGGTACCTCCGTTGAGGGTACCTCCGGCTCCTTCGATATACTTGAAGTACTGATCTTCCTGAACATTCTCGGAACGCTGGAACATCATGTGCTCAAAAAGGTGAGCAAACCCTGTTTTTCCGGGCACCTCCCTGCTCGACCCCACATGGTAGAGTATAACCAGTGAGGTGATCGGGTCAGACTTATCCTCATTGAGTATCACCGTCAAACCGTTGGCAAGTTTGTACGACTCATAGGGAACGGAAAGCGGACTCTTTTTCTCCTTACTGCATCCTGAAGCCAGAAGCAGTGCAACAAGCACAAATAAACTGATTGGTTTTTTCATAGTATCTGTTATTTCACTAAAACGGGTTCACCAAAGCCGAGCTTGCGGAGCTCCTTAAGCTGGGTTGTGGCATCGCCGGCAACCACATAATACATCCTCATCGGATCAATGTACTTCTGTACCATCGCATTAACCTCATCAACAGTCAGTTTCCTCACATAATCCTCCTCACGGGCAATGTAGTCATCAGGAAGTCCGTATGCACTCATGGTGTTCAGCATGCCGAGCAGAGCCTGCTGGGTCTCGAACTTTAGGGCGTTGCCCTTGAGCAGCGCATCTCGGGTGAAATCGACATCACTCTGCGAGACCCCTGACCTGTATTTTGACATCAGGTCCCTGAAAATCTCGGCCGACTCGAGGGTTGCTGTTGACCTCACTGCGGAACTGGCCACAAAGGCGCCATAGTTCTTCTGTCCGATCAGGTTGGTCCTTGCACCGTAGGTGTAGCCTTTCTCCTCCCTCAGGACTAGGTTGACATAGCCATTGAACGAACCTCCGAGCTTGTAATTGGCAACAAATGCCGGGTAATAGTCGGGATGGCCACGGGGAACAGACGGAGCGCCTATGTACAGGTTGGACTGTTTTGCCCCCGGTATGTCGACAAAAAAGACACCAGACTTTTCAGGAGCCGGTGCGAATACCAACTCCGGCATCTGTACCTCCCTGGCACTCCAGTTTGCGGCAAGGGTAGCGAGGCCTTTTTCGACTCTTGCCTGGTCAATGGAACCCACAACAAGGAAATGAGCCACTGAAGGTGAAATATTCTTATCATAGAAAGCCTTTATGTCGTCCATGGTCATGTTCTTCACGCTCTCAGGTGTCCCTGATACATCGGTTGCAAAGATGTTTTCGCCGCCGAGGGTCAGCTTTGTAAGTGCCATGGAGCCCAGGTATGTCGGATCGATGGAGCTTCTCCTGAGTCCGTTGAGAACCCGGGTACGCGCCAGCTCAAAAGCCAGCGAATCCCACCGTGGTTCAAGAAGCATCTCCTCGACAATGGCAAGAGTCTTTTCGAAGTTGCGTGCGAGGGTGTTGACGCTTACCGTAATGTCCTCGTCGTCGGCAGAGACCCTGATCATGGCGCCGAGGAGGTCAATCTCCTCCTCAAGTTCTTCAGGGGTCTTGTTCTTTGTTCCTTCATTGAGCATAATGGCCAGCATGTTCGCAACACCCGGTGCGCTGATATCATCAAGCATGTGCCCTCCCCCGATGACGATGTTATAGTGAACCAGAGGCACCTCGGTATGCTGTATACCGTACAACTGCATGCCGTTGGCAAGTGATGATTTCCATACCGGAGGAACAGTAACCGAAACATCCGGTCCCAGCGGCGGCTTCACGGAGCGGTCAAACGATGCCGGAGTCTTCTTTATCTCTTCGGCAGCGACGGCTTCGATCTTAACCTCAGTTGCCGTGAGAATGTTCTCCTCCACGATACCCGCGTTGACAGACCCGGCAGCAGCCAGGTAGACCTTGCCTTTAGGAACGAAGCTGGTTGCAACGTAATTCTTTCCACTGATGTATTGGTCATAAACGCGCTTTACATCATCTACCGTGACAGCCAGCATGTTAGCCATATCTTCCTTGTAAAAACCGGGATCGCCGGCAAAGATGTCATATTCGGCCAGGCGGAATGCCTTACCCTGTACGCTGCTTATCATATTGTAGAAGCTGGTTTCCTGCCCTGCCTTGACTCTCTCAAGGTCCTTCTCAGTGAAGCCCTCCTTCTCGAAGCGGGCAAATCCTTCAAAGATGGCATCCTCAACCTCGGAAAGAGACACGCCCGGATTGGCATTCACAGAGATGACGAAGGTGCCTGCAAGCTCCTGCGCCCCGTTCCTTGCCATGACGTTCGAGGTCAGCTTCTTCTCCTTCACCAGCACCGAGTACATCGGTGATTTCTTTCCTCCGGCGATAATGTCAGACAATGCCGAGAGAGCGTAGGAATCCTTCGAGTATCTCTCAGGTGTGGGGAATGCCATTGTATACTGCGGAGCATTAGCAAAGTTGTCTTCATGATACAGTTTCTTCGTCTCAGGAAGAGTGACTGGCAGCGGTGTCAGCTTCTCCACATCCGGGCCTTTGGGTATCTCGCCAAAATACTTCTGTACAAGCTCTTTGACCTGTTCACGGTCAAAGTCACCTGTTATGGCAAGGGTTGCGTTGTTAGGTATATAAAAGCGCCCGTGGAAATCCTTTACATCATCCACCGTGGCGTTGAAGAGATCTTCAATCTCTCCGATAGTAGTCCAGTTATAGGGATGGCCCTCCGGGTACATCGCCCTGGCCATTACCGTTGACGAGTGTCCGTAAGGCCGGTTGTCATAGTTCTGACGCTTTTCGTTCTGAACCACGTTCTGCTGGATGGCAAAAGCCTGCTTTGTGATGGTGTTGGCCAGGTAACCCATGCGGTCAGACTCCATCCAGAGTACCATCTCAAGTGCATTCTTCGGCACTGTCTCATAGTAGTTTGTGCGGTCCACGTTGGTGGATCCGTTAAGATTTCCGCCGGCACTCTGTACCAGCCTGAAAAACTGATCCTCAGGCACATTTTCGCTCTGCTGGAACATCATGTGCTCAAACAGGTGTGCGAAGCCTGTGCGACCCGGGACTTCACGGTTGCTTCCCACATGGTAGTAGATGGCTACAGCAATAATGGGATCTGACTTGTCCTCGTGCAGGATGACACTCAGTCCGTTCTCAAGCTGGTACTTTTCAAACGGAATTGTCAGTTCATCTCCGGATTTCTTCTGACATGAAACCGTTGCAATAACGGCAATAGTCAAAAATGCTTTGATGAGATTCTTCATATTAATAAGGAATTAGGTTTGTCGTTTGCATAATCATCTGGCTAATTTAAAACAAATTATAGTCTATCCCGCCCCTGTTAACATTTCTTCACATAAAAGGGATATCTGACCGCTCGCTGAACAAATCCGGGATTTGTTTGTCTTTTATTCAAGAAACGTTAAACAAAATAAAATATGTTCGACCAGTTTGACCCTGCTGATGACAAGATGCTGCAGGTCATTGACAACAACGGAAAGGTAATCAGCAAGGAACTGATGCCGCAGCTCTCGGATGATGAGATGCTTAAACTTTACAAGGATATGCTCTTTGTCAGGACGCTTGACCACATGATTGTCTCATACCAGCGACAGGGACGTGTCTATACCTATCCTCCCAACTACGGGCAGGAGGCCATCGGTGTAGCTGCCGGCGCAGTACTCAGGCATGATGACTGGCTGGTGCCGGCTTTCCGGGAGCTTGGTGCCTGGCTGGCCAAGGGCGCTACCGTAAAAGAAGTGTTCATGTTCAATATGGGATTCGAAGATGGCACTAAGTTCGCTGACGCGAACCATATGCTCCCCTCTTCCGTGCCTATTGCATCCCAGTTGCTTCATGCATCCGGAATAGGCTATGCTATCCGGTATCAGAAGAAGGATGAGGTGGTGATGGCTTTCGTGGGTGACGGCGGCACATCTGAAGGCGACTTTCACGAGGCGCTCAACTTCGCAGGCGTCTGGAAAGTACCGGTGATCTTCGTGATACAGAACAACCAGTACGCAATCTCGGTGCCGGTTAAGATGCAGACCGCAAGTGTCAACCTTGCAATAAAATCCAAAGCATACGGTATAAAGGGTATCAAGGTTGACGGAAACGACATCTTCGCTATGCTTGCAGCCTTCCGGTATGCCCACGAATATGCCCGCAAAGAACAGCAGGCAGTATTGATCGAGGCTGTTACCTACCGCATGGGTGCTCATACTACCTCCGATGACCCGTCAAAATACCGCACTATGGATGAAGAGAAGGAGTGGGGCAAGAAGGATCCGCTTCGCCGTATGAAGCTCTTCCTTGAGAAGAAGAAGCTCTGGTCAGACGCCAAGGAGAAAAAGCTTGCAGACGAGTATGAAAAGGAGATTGACAGGCAGTTCATGGAGACAGAGCAGACCGTTCAGTACCCGCTCGAAGATGCATTCAAATACACCTATGCAGAGATGCCGCAGGATCTCCGCGACCAACAGATTGAACATGAGAAATTCTTACAATGGAAAAACGCACGTAAATGAAAGCAATGAATATTGTAAATGCCGTCAATGACGCGCTGGATATCAAACTCACTGAGGACAAAAACGTTGTTGTTTATGGAGAGGACGTCGGCTTTGAAGGTGGCGTTTTCAGGGCAACAGAAGGGTTGCAGAAGAAACACGGTGTGGAGAGAGTCTTTGACTCACCGCTGGCCGAGTCGGGCATCGCAGGCACTGCTGTGGGAATGGCTGCAGCAGGACTGAGGCCCGTCATCGAGATGCAGTTCTGCGGTTTCATCTACCCTGCCTTCAACCAGATAATATCACACGTAACTCGTCTTCACAACAGGTCACGCGGTAAGTATAAAATGCCGATCGTGATCCGCCTCCCCTATGGCGGCGGGATCAACGCCCTCGAACACCACTCCGAGAGCATGGAAGCAATATTCGCACACATACCCGGACTGAAGGTGGTTGTACCCTCAACACCCCATGATGCCAAGGGTCTTCTGATCTCTGCCATAGAAAGTGATGACCCCGTGCTCTTCCTGGAGCCCAAGCGCATCTACCGCGCGATAAAGCAGGAAGTAAGTGAAGAAAAATTCTCAGTGCCTATCGGTAAAGCCAAGGTACTGTCACAGGGCACCGACATTACCGTGGTTGCCTACGGGGCCATGATACGCGAGGTGCAGAAGGCGATGGTGATGGCGAAAGAGGCAGGATACTCGGTGGAGCTGATAGACCTGAGAACCATATACCCCCTTGACAAGGAGACCATCGCAGCCTCGGTAAAAAAGACCGGAAGGATCATATTCGTGGGCGAGGAGCCCCGCAGCTTCGGCGTGGGATCTGAGATCATGGCTGTGGCAAACGAGGAGGCATTCCTCCACCTCGAGGCACCACCGAAGAGAGTAGCTGCATTTGACGTGATAGTGCCATACGCCAGGGGAGAACACCATTACCTTATCACCCCGGAGAAAATCTTCTACGAGATTGAGAGAACTATAAAATTCTGAAGCAATGAGATATATATTCAAATTCCCGGATATCGGAGAAGGTCTGACTGAGGGTATCATCATCGAGTGGTACGTCGACAAGGGTAATGCTGTCAAGGTGGGACAGCCACTGGTGAAGATGGAGACCGACAAGGTGGTTACGGATATTCCCTCACCCCGTGAAGGAGCTATTGCAGCACGCTACGGCAAGGTGGGTGAGACGATCCATGTTGGCGAGACGCTCGTGGAGATAGAGATTTCAGGTGAAGCAGCTGCAGCAGCCCCTGAGGCACAGCCTGAGCAGGTTGAAGAGAAGGGAGCAGGCGTAGTTGGTACAATTGAGGTAGCCTCCGGTAATGCGCTCCTTCCGGCAAGTGAGGAAGGCACAGAACCGAAACCCGCAGCAGCTTCTGCAGGTGATCGTAAGGTGCTGGCAACACCCGTTGCCAGGGCAATGGCCAGAGAACTGAATATTGACATCAACCAGGTTACAGGGACAGGTCCTGCCGGCAGGGTGATGAAGAGCGACATACAGAACTTCCACGCCCCGGCGCCATCGGCAAAAAGTGTCAGCACGCGACCCGCATCAACGGCAACGGCAACGGGTGAGCTTGTCGAGATCAGGCCCATGACCCAGATCCGGAAGTCAATTGCCAAAAACATGCTGCGCTCCAAGCAGAGCACGGCACATATGACCCTCTTCGAGGAACCTGAGGTATCAGCACTTGTCGATGCCAGATCAAGATACAGGGAAGAGTATAAGAAGGAGGATATCAGCCTTACCTACCTGCCGTTCATCATCAAGGCGGTTGTGGCAGCGCTGAAGCGCCATCCGGAACTAAACTCGGAGATGGATTTCGAAAAAGGGAATATCATTTACAAGAACTATTATAATATCGGGATTGCTGTAAGCACTGAAGAGGGACTGGTAGTTCCGGTGATACGCAATGCCGACAGGCTGACTGTGAAGGAGCTGAGCAGGGCGGTGGCTGAGATAGCCGTTAAGGCGCGCGAAAGGAAACTGACGCTTGACGATATGAAAGACGGCACCTTCACCATCACCAACTACGGAGCACTGGGCGGATGGTTCGGCGTACCCGTGATCAACTACCCCCAGGTGGGTATTCTGGGAATAGGCCGCATCAACCAGCAGCCTGTTGTGAAGGATGGTGAGATAAAGGTCGGGAATGTGATGCCGCTCTCGCTCTCGGTTGACCACCGGATGGTTGACGGAGCCGAGGCAACGGAGTTCCTGAATGATGTGGCAGCCGGCGTGGCCGATCCGCTTTCACTGATAATGAGACAATAACAAAGGATATAAGGAGAAGACGATGGATTACGATCTGATTATTATTGGTGCAGGACCAGCTGGATATGTGGCCGCCATCAGGGCAGGACAGTCAGGACTGAAAACTGCAGTGATTGAAAAGAAGCATGTCGGAGGAATGTGCCTCAACTGGGGATGCATCCCCTCCAAGGCTATGCTTGAGAGTGCCAAGTATTTTTCCCGGCTGGGCATGGCGGGCGACTTCGGAGTGGAAGGCCTTGATCTCAAAAAGCTGACATTCAACTGGGAAAAGGGAGTCAAGCGCTCGGAGCGGATAGTGAGAAGGCTGACAAAAGGTGTCGAATATCTTCTCAAAAAGAACAACGTTGAGATCATCGCCGGCACTGCCTCAGTGGAGGGACCCGATACGGTGGTAGTCGATAACCGAAAGCTTACAGCAAAAAATATAATTATTGCCACAGGCTCATACCCGAGGCCTTTACCTTTCAAGGTGCACGAAAACAAGATCCTAAATCTCGAAAACTTCTTTTCAATGAAGGAGATACCGCAGAAGCTGCTGGTTGTTGGTGAAGGTCCGGTATCTGCAGAGGTGTCACAGCTGCTTGCACTTATCGGAAAGGAAATTACACTTCTTAAAACGGCCGACAAGGTCTTCCCGGCTCTTGATGACTACCTGAATGCGTACATCAGCCGCAGGCTTGATTCGCTTAAGATAAAGTTCATTGAAGGAACGGAAGTGGGCTACGACTCGCTGAAGCTTGATGAATATGAAGGTATTGTCAACTGTATGCCCCGCAAGGGAATCAAACCAACGGGGTCGCTTAAGCCTGAGGAAAATGAGAGTTTTTATGTCACCGATGAGCATTTCATGACCAGCATTAAGGGTGTTTATGCCGTCGGTGACGTCAACGGCAGGAGTATCTATGCACATGCAGCATCTGCACAGGCGCTGGCAGCGGTGAACCATATTCTCGGTATCACTGAAACAATGCAGACAGAACACGTTCCCCTGACTATATACACTGATCCGGAGATTGCACAGATAGGCCGGACGGAGCAGCAGCTTACAGCGGAAGGTGTTGAATACAAAGTCAACGAGTTTCCTTTGTCAGCAAACGGCAAGGCACTGACCGAGGGACAACCCGAAGGTGTTCTTAGAATCATCTCGGAGCCGAAGTACGGCGAGGTGCTGGGAGTTCAGATCATCGCGCACAATGCGACTGACCTGATCAGCGAGGCATCTGCATATATGGCCGTTGAGAGCACCGTATGGGATGTGGCGCACACAATGCACGCACATCCTACAATCTCGGAGGTGTTCCTGGAGGCAGGTGCCGATGCCATCGGCAAACCTATAAACAAAGCTTGATTTCTTTGGGCAATGCCGGTTGAGGTAAGACCATACGACCTGCCCGATGCAGCCCTCTTCGGCGGCACGGGCAATGGTATCCTTGTATGGCAACCGGAGGAGACAGTGATTGTGCTGGGTCAGAGCAACATGGCGGAGCGATCACTGATAACGGAAAATGTTTTGGCCGATGGCTTACCGGTAACCAAACGTCCTACCGGTGGCGAGGCAGTCATCCTGACTTCCCGGATGGCGGTGATAACCGTTGCGCGGGAGTTCAGGGAGATGGTTCGCTCAAAGGAGTTCTTCATGGAAGTTAACGTGATGATCCTTGACATGCTTTCTGACCTCGGAGTGAAGAATTACGGTACAAGAGGGATTTCCGACATAACCTTAGCTGACAGGAAAATCCTCGGGTCATCGATGCACCGCCGTGAGAACCGGCTGGTCTATCATGCGGTTCTTAATATTGACGAGGACCCTTCAATCTTTGAAAGGTATCTCAGGCACCCCTCCCGTGAACCAGATTACCGCCTCCGCCGCCCCCACGGTGAATTTGTAACCTCGCTGAAAAATGAAGGGTATAATATCAGTTTTAATGACATTGCCCAATTGCTCCGGAACAACAACGCAGGTGTTACCTCCTGATCTATCAGGAGGTAACACTATTTGCACCGACGCGGAAGATATCTGTCTGGATGTTTGTATTCAGAGGTGTCTTTTATGATGAATTTTTGAATAAATTCACAATTCAATAGAAATACCTAATCATAATGGCCGCATCTGAATTTTACCATATCACTGCTGGCGGAAGCCTCGAAAAGATAAGCACCTTCGCCGGAGCCGTCAGCGCAATGGAAGATGACGGGTTCGTATGGTTTAACTACCGCAAGGCAACCAGGGAAGACCTGTCGGAACTTATTGAACCCCTCGGGCTCCACCCACTTTCACTCGAGGACTGCACGGATGAGAACCAGGTCCCGAAGCTGGATGAGTTCCCAAACTACGCCTTCATGGTCTTCAACGCCCTGCGGTACGAGGAGGAAGAACTGATGTCAGATGAGGTTGACCTGTTCATCGGTGAAAAATTCCTGGTGACAGTGAGCGGATACTCAGAAGCAACAAAGTACCCGATAAACAGAATCGAGGCGGTCATAGAGAGGAATATAGCGGCCGTCAGACGGGGCCCGGCCTGGCTTATGCATATTATCCTCGATTATATCGTCGACCAGATGGCTGAAGCCGTGGAGAAGGCGGAAGATGATATTGACCGTGCCGAGGAGGCGATACTGTCTTCACCCGCAACCTTTGATCCCTCAATGCTGACATACCTGCGCCGTAACCTGCTGGGACTTCGTAAAAGTCTCTTCCATGAACGGGAGATACTCGTCAAGATCAGCCGCAACGACTGCGAGTGGGTGCCCGAGAAGGCCTCGGTGCATTACCGTGACATCTTTGACCATCTCACGAACTTCCTGGAAATGACCGAGAGTCTCCGTGATAACGTCACAAGCCTGATGGAACTCTATGCCTCAATGCTGAACAACCAGATGGCGCGCGACTCAAACCAGACCAACTCCACCGTCAGAAGGCTTACACTCATCACAACCATCTTCATGCCCCTGACACTGCTGGCAGGTATATTCGGAATGAGCGAGTGGACAGTTATGACCGGCGGTGAAGCCAACATACGGCACTCCTACCCCATATTCACAGCAATAATGATAGTCATCGGCCTGGCCAATTTCCTGCTTATCAGGTGGCTCGAGCACAGGGACTGGCAGAAATTTCTGTAGCCCTGTTCCGCTAACCGGCAAATCCTGATTTATTCATGATTTCCTGAACCATCTTCGTTACAGTCAGGAAGTCGATCTTCCCGGTACTCATCATCGGCAATTCCTTGATTACAACGAACTCCCTGGGAAGAGCAATGATTGGCAGTTCATTCATCATCTTCCTGAGTATCTCAGTCTTATGAACTTCGCCCGAAACAGAAGCCACAATATATGACCCCTTCTTTTCATCAGGAATCTCAATGATGCAGCATGAAATGCCCTCAGGAAGGAACTTTTCCATGATGTTTTCGACCTTGACAAGTGAGATCATCTCCCCTCCCACCTTGGCAAATTTCTTGAAGCGTCCGGCATGCCACAGGTAGCCGTCCTCATCGAAGAAGCCCATGTCGCCCGTATTATACCAGCCGTCAACAAGTACCTCGGCAGTAAGCACGGGATCTTCATAATATCCCTTCATGACAAGGTCGCCTTTCACCATAATCTTCCCGACTTCTCCGGTTTTGCAGTTTTCGCCTGTCTCAAAATTCCCGATCCTGACCTGAACATTCGGAATAACCTTGCCGGTGCTTCCGGGCCGGTTGAACTCCTTTGAGTTGACCGAAATAACCGGTGAAGTTTCTGTTGCTCCGTAACCCTCAAGAAGCGTCACACCGTGTTTTTTCATGAACCCGTCCCTCAGGGCATCAGGAGTCTTGTCAGCTCCGGCCACCATCAGCCTGAACGTTTTAAAGTCGCCCGGCTCGGATTTATTGAGATAGCCCCAGAAGAAACTGGGCGTGCCAACCATGATAGTGGGTTTCTCCTCACGCGCAATCTTGCTGATAGTCTGAAAATCGAGGGGGTTGGCATATGAAACCATTGTCATCCCATGGTAGAATACCACCCAAAGGTTCACAGTGAGTCCGAAAATGTGGTAGAAGACCAGGTTTGCCAGCAGTACATCATTCTCGTCAATGTGCAGGTAATTGCTGAAGCTTTCAATATTTGAAATTATATTCCTGTGTGAAAGCTGCACTGCTTTCGGGTCCTGCTCACTGCCGCTTGTAAATAATATGGCAGCGGTGTCATTTTCATTGCCTCCGTGTATCGAGTTTAATATCATTCCTGCAGGAAGATTTGTCATCAGGGCAGCCTTGAGTTTGTCACCCGTCGAAACGCTTGCCATTATTTCCTCGATCAGCACCATGCCCTCTATAACCGGGCAGTTGATCTTTTCGAGCAGGGCTTTCGAAGTAATTATCGTTTTGAATTTGCACTTTTTCTGAGCATACCTGGCGTTGGCTTCGGCACCTGTTGAATAGTTGATGAGAACGGGTATCCTGCCGCTCATCAGAGCTCCTATGTTTGCCAGCGCTGCGCCGGCCGAGGTCGGAATCATTATGCCAATGAATCCCTTGTCATATTTTTTGAACTTGGAGCTCAGGATGAGAGCCCCGATGAGGGCCCTGAAATAAGTCACGCTCCTTCCGGTAGTCTTGTCAATGATCGCCAGCTTACTGGCATGCTTCTTTGCCGTCCGGACAAACTGCTGGTGTAGTAACATCTTCAGTGGTGTTAATTGTTGATACTTTCCAAACACTCGTGGGTCTGAAGATAATTAAATCTCTTATAATACAAATCAAATTCAATTTTTCGTTCGAATTTTTAATCTTCCATGCAGGATTGTATATAACTGTTTGAATGATTATTAGAATTGTATTCACATACTTTTATTAAGATCAAACTGTTTTCATTCGAAAATTTTTGGAAAATCCGGGACAGGTGTGATCCAACGCGGACATGGCAGAAATCAAAAGAGCGGGGGTGCGTACATGCACTCTCACTCATTATTATAATCTGCAGTCTGGTAATTTCTAAAGTTTTTCCTGCAGCGTGATACTGGTATACCCGTAACGGTTGAGGGAAAAACAGCCATTTACATTCCCTTCAGCTTCTGGTTTGCGCGGAAGAGATCCATTTCCACTTTCTCCCGGGCAATCCTCGACGACTGCCGGTATGCGGCAAACTCATCCTTAAGCTCTTTCAGATCCTTTTCGGTTCTGACAAGCACCACCAGGTTCCGTTTAAAGATGAAAAATCCGATCAGCATTAAGAAAAGCAGCAGACCTACAATTATCCACATGATGGCATTGTAAGTCTCCTTGTTAACCCCCAGTCCGAGAACGCTGATCTGGTTTTTCGTTGCAGTGACATTCTCGAGGTTTTTCCTGGTCGATTCCAGCAGGGTGTTCAGCGAATCGGTCTTGCTGTTCAAAACTGAGGTCAGGATATTAAGTTCCGCAATCCTTGTTTTCTCCGCATTAAGAGTATCCAGGATGTTGCCGTTGATTTTCCTGAACATGTCTTCCCTTATCGCACGAAAATCCTCGTAGATCCTTGTTTTGTTCTCTATGTAATTTATCTGCTCCCTGATTGTCCCGGTTGTTAACTCATCCGGTATTCTCGTCTGCCCGGTTGCAATAGTGACCGTAAATGTAAATACAGTGAGCAGTAACATTTTTTTTAAGCCTGATAGATCCATTTCCCCGGTTTTTGATTATTGAAAACATTACCTCAATTAATCAACGAACGGATATGGAAAAAATTTCATGCCCCCCCGATAAATTTAAGGATGAACATAAGTCCCTGGCAGTTTGCTTTGGATAATAATCAGTGTACGGATTGCATTACAATAAATATTAACAATCGGTAAGGACCTGTTAAAATGGAAAAGTATCTTATTGAGGTTCCTCATGAAGCAACAAAAGAAGCATGTCTGAATGCGGTTCGAATCTTCCTGCAGACTGGTTCACACTTTCTCAGGCAGGCCGAATGGGGTTGCTACGATGGTGAACATAAAGCCTGGTTAATTGTGGAGGCGGAAAACAAAGACCAGGCCGCTACGTAACTTTGTTTCTGCAAATAACCGTGGGAATCATTATTCATCTTTTACAAAAAATACTACACAAACTGCACTGATATCTGGTGATATTTCAAGTCGCCACAACGCAATCCTGTGCAACGCTGATAAGTTACCCGATCTCCAAAAATATTATGAATGGGCTCTCAACAAAACAGGCCTTAATCCACTTTCAATCCAATATCTAATTTCGGACTACAACAACAGAATCGCTCAAAATCTAATTCAAACTCAAAAAATACGACTTACTATTGAACCTTTGCTTCTTTGGAGGTTACAGAATACTCTTCCTGTAGGTGACACAAGCGATCTGCCAGTTTTAAGTTAAATCTCATTCCATTCTCCTTCCCCCCGGAAGGTGATATTATTTAACTTAAAATTTACTCCTATGAAACCAAAATTAATTTTTCTTGCATGTATAATTGCCGCATTATCGTTCACAGCAAGTACGATAAGAGAAAACTTTGATTTAAAAATTAAAGTCGTACCTCAAACATTTGGTTCAATAACAAATCAGAGTGGTTTGAATAAAGCTGCTGAGGTCATTAATAAGAGACTGATCTACTTCTTTGAAATTCCACGGGAAAATATAAAACTTGACATTGCTGAAACTCAATTAATGTTAACGCTTCACAATATTGATACCAGCAAAGTCCGCCTGATTGAAGATGTGATCATCAGTAACAATACTTTGGAACTTTGGGAGACGTATGAGAACTCTGAGATAATTGGAAATCTGACAAAGGCAGATAATTTGTTGCGAGCTATTCGTACTCCCGACAGCACTCTTAAAGAAGAAAAAAAACCGAATCCTGGTTTATCAGGAAAAAGTACTGTAAAAACAGCAGTACCTGACTCCCGGGAACAATTTTCAGATAAGAATCCTCTGTTCAGCATCCTTGGTCCGGGACTTACAATTACTGGAGAGCCTTTACCATCATGTATGATTGGACTTGCAGAAGGAAAAGATACCTCAATGGTTAACATGTATCTGAAGATGGATAAGATTAAAGCCCCGTTCCCGAATGATCTTAAGTTTTGCTGGGACTCAAATCCGTATAAATATGATCCTTCAAAAGCTTTGTATGGGTTACATGCGATTAAGGTGACAACAGCCAACAGACATGCTCCGCTTACTGGCAGTGCCATTATTTCGGCGGAGGCAACTACGGGATCCGATAACAAAGATGTAAAAATCAGCTTAACAATGGATCCTGATGGAGCCAAAACCTGGGCTGAAATGACCCGGGAAAATATTTCCCGCTGTATAGCTGTTGTTTATAATGGTTATGTCAGATCATATCCGAGAGTCCGGTCTGAAATTTCAGGTGGAGCGACTGAAATCACAGGTGATTTTACTATTGAAGAAGCGAACGATCTTGTCAACACCCTCAAATCAGGACAGTTACCATTTGAACTTAAAATCGTTGAAGAACAAATAATAAAAAGAGAATAAATCCTGCTTCTGCTCATGATGGAACTTGCTTAAGCATTGAAAACAGTCAGGCATGTAATTGATTACGTGTACGTTGTAAATCCGGCAGCACTTCCGTCAACGGGCAATTTAAAGACCCCTGCAAGTTATTGACTTACAGGGGTCTGAGATTTGGAGTTGTGGTACCACCAGCACCAAGAGATTCTTAGGTTGGGTTTCTGATTGCAAGAAACGTCAGCCGTTTGAGATCTTCCGCAATACAGCCACTATTACCTAAATACTTGCAGCTTATTAACATTACAATTTACTTGGAAGATGTTGATCTCGCATTAGTTGTGAATTTACTCTTGAGGTAAAAAATCGTCAACGAAAACGTCAACACAAAGTATAATATGTAAAAATAAAGAGCCAAAGATTTTCAAACAATATACCTTATGATAAAGATACTCTTGCTTAATCAAACAGGAGATAATATTTATATGCAAAATATACTTTATCTCTTGTCAATGATCTCCATTCCAGGATCCCATCTTTAGGTGGTGTAAATCCAATACTCTTTAAGAAGCTCAGTTCTTTCGTTCCCAGTCTTGCTTTTGACCCATCATGAGTAGTACCATCACTATTTAGTGCATACAATTGATTGCCGTCTTTCAATACATGAATATGGTCTTTTGTTAATATATTAGTGTTTCCAGTATCAAAACGATATGTCAAACTTGTTTTAGGAATTTTCTTATACCTTTCCCATTCAAGTAATAATTCATTTTTATGAAACCCTTCAATTTCATCACTGTCAAATAGTATGGAATCTATTTTATAGTCAACTATTTCTATACCAAACAATTTTTCAAGTATCTCGTCCAACTTCTTTTCGAGAAGAAATTGTTTATATGTTGGATAGAATTTGAAGTTACTTATTTCTCCTAAATCAAAGTCAATTTCTTTCGAAAACTCACTTAGTTCATGTACAGCAAGTTGAATAGTTGCTTTAGTTAGTTTAATATTATCCATATGATTTTGATTAAGATTACTTATGTCTAATCTTTACTATTTTTTTTGAACCATCATCAAACATTTCTTTTAATAATTTAATAACAATGCTTCTTTCTTCTGCGGTGGTAACATTAATTTGGTATATATCATTTAGTTGAAATTTGAGATATTTCTCAGGATCTTCTCTATCCTCTTCAGAAAAATTATCTGGGATATATCTCCATTCTCTTTCGTCATAATATTTCCGGTTATCTTTAAAATTAAAATAGGGTTTTACATAATCCATATAATTTTGAATCCTATTCTGAAGAGCGATTAGATATGGATTGTCATCATTTTTGAATTCATCACTTCTATGAAACCTAATGGCATTTTCAACTAAGGCATAGATTGAAAATAGAATTGAATGATTCTTTGTGTTCTCAGCTACATATGTCACAGGTGTTATCCAGTTAGACATAGCCCAATCTTTCTTAAGGGAAATGCCATACTTACCAAATATCTTTCTTTGTGAATAAGACTGCTTTATGGGAATATCACAGAAGCAAACCATTGGAATTCTTACATTTTCAATATTGGGAAGTACAGCTTCGACTAATCTGGTTAGAGCTTCAAGTTCTTCATATTCTTTAAGATATATTGGAGATTCATTGCAATATGATGGTTTAAATCCTTGTTCAATAATTTTTAATAATGTATTGAATTTAGGAGTGAAATGTGTCACATGATTACTACTAATTATCGTATTCTTTTCAAAATGTGGTATTTGTCTACGATCATAAACTTCTGCTGGATTGCCAATTTCTATAGGTATCATAAGGTTTCTTGTAAATACAAATAATTATATAAACTAACAACCTATAAACAATTTACTTTATATCATTTTGAAGCATATACTTTAAGGAAATTATTACCTGAGTTAGTAATATAATCATCATTAGCGGTCAGAACTTCAGAAATCTTTGGTATTATATTATTTTTTGAAATCCCAGGTTTAACAATAGAGATTTGGAAACTAATTCCCGTGTCCTTCGAAAGAATTTCAAGAAAATCATTATGTGATCCTTTTAAATATTTTTGTAACTGTTTAGCTGTATTTATGCTGTAATAAAATTGTGCCCCTCAAAAGTAGCGCATAATTCTGAAAAGACGGAGCGGTTATTTTT
>JBAQCK010000109.1:0-20226 GCA_049294075.1 Bacteroidales bacterium
CTACCGGTATTTCAGGCCTACGGCCTGTCCCTGGCATTGATTATTCCCCAGTTACATCAGGGTGCTGATATAGAGTGTGCATCGCCCCCTTGAAGGAGTGCCATAGAGCCATCCCAGACAACTTTGCCGTGTTGTGTCTGTAGAAATGCAATAAACATCAGGGTCAGAGCTCCGTAGCTGCATGTCGGCGTAGATTTCATATATAGCAGAATGAGAGGCCCGTAGCTGCATGTCGGCATAGATTTCCATATATAGCAGAATGAGAGCTCGGTAGCTGCATGTCGGCATAAATTTCATATATAGCAGAATGAGAGCCCCGTAGCTGCATGTCGGCATAAATTTCATATATAACAGAATGAGAGCTCCGTAGGAGCTAAATATTGGTAGAAATTTATTACACAACAAAACCTAGCCCCGTTAGGGGCGTAATAGTTTTCACCCTTCCTTTTTTGATCTAATCTTAATAAATTAGTCGTTTTTCTTCCATAATGCTTGTATAACTATTGTGATAGTTGTATATTTGCATATAATGGTACTTCGGAGAAAGCCTCCGGGAATTTAACCGTTTAGACTAACTGATTGAAAACCAAACCCGATCCGATATGAGAAGAAAACCTAAAAACCAGCCCCTTACAAGGGCAGAGGAAGAGATCATGCAGATACTCTGGGACATGAAAAGCGGAATTGTCAAGGATATCCGTACAAAATTTGATGAACCGCGTCCGGCACGGAATACCGTATCAACCGTTGTCCGGGTTCTTGAAAGAAAAGGCTATGTGGGACACAAAGCCTATGGGAACACTCATCTTTACCACCCTGTGGTAACGAAGGAGGAATATTCAAAAAGACAGCTGTTCCGACTTCTTGACGGATATTTCGACAGTTCATTTCCCGCACTCGCTTCGTTCTTCGCAAGGGAAAAAGACCTGTCGATGAGTGAGCTTGAGGAACTGATCAAGGATACAAGGAATGAACTCGGAAAAAAGAAAAAGAAGAAGGAATAATCATTCGATCCGTAGCTTTTTTGTGAGCGTCTTTTCTGGCAGGGATTTTGCTCTTTATGATAAATGAAAATATTAATGCTGTAAAACTGGTGGATACAATTACAGGAAAGGAATTATCAAAGGGCTTCATGCAAAGGGGCACACCTCCGCCGGTTCATTCATCTGTTCACTTAACTGAAAAAGATTCGAAGCAATGCTTAAATCAGATGTTTCTTTTTTCAGAAAACTGAAACTGCTCTTTTTACTCCAGGGTCTTGTACTTGTCTTCTGTGCATTCCGGAGTCCGGAATACCATGACGCAGAAACGTCAACTCCTGAAAAGGAAGTTGAGTCGCTTGCTTCCGCCCTTCAGAAGCAGGCCGGCGGCATGGTGGTCGATGAGGAAGGTAATCCGCTTCAGGGCGTGAGGGTGCTTGTATCAAAGTCGACAATCTTTTCGACAACTGATGCAAAGGGGAGATTCTCAATCAGCAGGATCCCCGATGGTTCTTCCCTCATCTTTTCATGTCAGGGATACAAGACCTATACCATGCTGCCCCTTATAGTTACAAACACCGGGATCCGCGTAAGAATGGTAAAGGACCCCGGGTTCAGTAAGGCGCCGTCAACAGCAGTTGATACCTGCGGGGTTTATTGCCCGGCTGACTGTATGCACAAGAAGGGGAATTAATCTTCTTCTTCCGTAGTAAGAAAAGCTGCCCTGACTGAAGGAGGACACGGGGAATCAAGTCCATTCACCGACCTCCATATCACTTCATTGAAATCAAAATCATTAACCCTGTCCTCGACGCTGAAATCAAATGTTTCGCTCAGCGCCTGCCATTTGTTCTGGCCCGTGTTCTTTTCATTCAGGTCAATATTTGCCAGCCTGTATTTGTACGGAGGATGGCCTGATGTGGTGTTGAAGCATCTCCACAGCGAATTTGCGGCTGCATCATACTGAGTCATCGGCGGCAGGCCAAGAACAAGTTCCATGGTCCGTAGAAGCGACGTGGTGGAATAGGGTGTGTGGTCGACGAATCCCTGTTTCACGAATCCTCCTGCAAGAAGGGCAACACTCCTGTGGGCATCAACATGATCGGGTCCGTTCTGTGCATCATCCTCAACCGAGATAATCAGGGTTTCATTCCAGATCGGACTGTGACTCAGATAGTCCACGAACATTCCCAGTGCAAGGTCGTTATCGGCCACGTGAGCAAACGGTGTGGGCTTGCCAAGGCTCAATCCCTGGGTATGATCGTTTATGAACCTGACTGTATTGAACCGCGGAACCGCGTTGATGGCAAGCAAAGAGTCAAAATCGCGCTTCCACTGGTAAAAACGGACGGTATCCCTTATCGATTCATCCCATGCGGTGAAGTCGCGGCAGTAATTGTTCTGAAGCACTGCCAGTGTGGGCTTGCCATCGCTTACAAATTCGCCATAAGTGCGGTAGCTCACTCCTTTCTGTTTGCACATATCCCAGAAGAAGACCTTGTTATTGGCTATTTCCCTTGCTCCTTCACCCGGATAGGTGCCGCCCCTGTTGCCATAGCTGGTGGGCCAGTTCTTCTCAAGAAAATCGGTCGCATAGGCTCCCATTGTCCAGTTGTGGCCGTCAGCGCTCACTTCGCCGTTTACATAGAAATTATCCAGAAGCACGAATTCCCTGGCAATGGCATGGTGATTAGGCGTTACCTTCTCACCGAACAGAACCAGGTTGGGATCACCATTTCCTTCGAGTATATCGCCAAGTACCTGGTCGTAGGTGCGGTTTTCCTTAATGATGTAAAACACATATTTAATCGGAGAGGGATCTCCAACCTTCCGTGGGATGGGATTGCCTGACTCTCCTTCAGAACTTAGCTCGGTCTCCTTAGTGTAAGGAGTGTTGGCATAAACAGCCTTCGAGTAAGCACCGGCCTTTTTTTCATCAGGCGGGTCAATGATGCTCATGGTTCCCCTGAACAGGCCTCCTCCGATATACTGCACTTTTATTACCTGGTCCCTGCCACCTTCGTGATGGATTACAACATCGCCGCTACGGGCAGGATTGGGACCGTAAGGATTTGGAAGTGATGTCATTCCTTTGCCGTTTGTCACAAGTATCCTGTCACCCGACACGCGTACGCTCGTCGGATACCAGCCTGTGGGAATAAAGCCTTTTCCCTTGCTTCTTCCAGGTACCGTGACATCAAAAACAGCCAGACAGTTATTGTCCGCATTTGCAACATAGAGCGTCTTCTCATCCCTGCTCAGGGCGACTCCGTTTGTAGTCGATCCGCTCGGGGAATCGGGATATAGAGCCGAGTTGAGCGTCTCGACAACTCGTCGGGCCCTGGTGTCGATAACAGAGACATTGTTGTCATTTGCGTTTGCCACGAAGAGCCGGCTCCCGTCAGCGGTGATGCACATGTCGTTGGGATTGTCACCGACATTGATGGTTCCGCTGATCTTCAGGGTGTAGGTGTCGAAGATTACAACCTTGTCACAACCCCAGCACGTTGCATAGAGCGTCTTTCTGTCGGGCGAGAGGACGCAGGTATAACCTTCGCCTCCAAGGGGGGTTTGTGATATGATGCTCTTTGTTATCAGGTCGATGGCATAGAGCATATTGTTTTCCTTGGTCACCGCATAGATCACTTTCTTCTTGTCGTCGAGGGCAAGACCAGCTATTGAGATCCTTTCGGGCCATGGCTTGCCGATCCTTATTGTATCGGTGTTGATGAGCTCCTTCCCGCGGATATTATATTTTATTATCCAGTTGTCGTTACCTCCCGATGCATAAAGGGCGTTGCCATTGTCTGAAAACGCCAGTCCCAGCCACGATTTGCCGATAATGACGGAGTCGGTCACTTTTCCCTTTTTTATGTCCACCAGGTGGATCATCTGGGTGCTCTGGCCATTGTTGGTAATGGCAGCCAGCTTCCCGTTCGGCGAAACGGCAATGTTGAGGGGCAGATCCCCGAGCTGAAGCATCTTTCCGGCAGGTGTCAGGCGCCAACCGTTCGGCAGCGCCACCCCGCGTGAGCCAAAATATTCAGGTGTCTGGGCCGTGATCTGAATGACAGCCCCAGCCAGCATCATAAACAATAAAATCTTTCTCATCGTCAGGTTATTTTATTTATTTCACTTTACTATATTTGTTTTTCACAGGGCGGTCCCGGATGATGGCCCCGAATTAAAAGATCTTCTATATAAACTTGTTATGCTTGGTTTTCAGCACTTTCAGGGCATTCTTCCTTACATTTATCCTTATATCGCCCTTTATAGTCACCGGTTCACCGTCGATATGAAACCTGGTTTCCGGTGTGCTGACAGTCACTTCCCTGTCGGTCCTGATATGCATGTAGTACTTTGACCGGTTCAGTTTTTTTGCAAAGAGCATGTAGATGAAAACCGGGAATAGTATCTTCGGAAAAGGCCTGAGCATCACTATGTCGAGCATGCCGTCGTTGGGAACCGCTTCGGGAGCAATGAAGGCATAGTTACCGAACTGCCTGGTATTGGCAGCAACCAGTACAAAAAGGTCCTCCGAAATGGTTTCTCCTCCTTCAACCCTGATTTCTGCATGGAAGGGGCTGAGACGGATGAAGTTCCCGATAGTGACCCATACGTACGACCAGAAACCGCGCGTGCCGAGCTTATCGAAAGAGTGGGCAACGAAACTGTCGAGACCGACTCCTGCAACATTCAGGCAGAGGTCATCATTGATGGTGAGCATATCGATGTCGAAACTCTCGTTCCTTTCAATATCCTTCAGCAGCGACCTGATATTCGGCCTGAATCCAAGTTCCCTGGCAAACCCGTTGCCCGAACCGATCGGCAGCACACCGAGGATCTTTACCGTTCCTGCCAGCCTGGCGGCTATCGTGTGTACAGTGCCGTCGCCTCCGGCAGCTATGAAAATTTCGTATTTGTCGAAGTTGTTTTTTATAAGGGTCCCCGATTCATCGACGCTCAGCGACTTGTAGTAGGACAGTTCATCCCTTCGTCTTTTCAACTCTTCGGAAACAAAGAACTTGACGGGTGGGATCCCCGCATTCGGATTCAGTATGAAAAGGGCTTTGCTGTACGCGGGGTCAGGCATGATGGATCAGGGTCATTACCGGGTAAAAGTAATAAAAAAAGCACAGCGACCGATGGAGGGGCTCATTGTACACATCTTTTTTCAAGTTAGAATCATTGTCCGATTCCCCTTATTGTTTACCCCCCAACCCGAAAGCTTTCGGGATGGGGGGTGGAACAAGCAGGGATGACATGCCCTCTTCTGGGGGTCCCGAAAGCTTTCGGGAGGGGGGTAGAACGTAAAATGGAAATGAAGTGATCCAACTTTTAAAAAGATGTGTATAAAGATTAGCTGGGTATTGGGGGTAAACGGTTTGTTAATTTGTTAACAATAACTCCTCCCAATAAAATGTCCCTCATATTCTATTTTATTGTAATTTGGATTCCGGTTTTGGATTTCGATACCGGATCGTGAATGTTACAACTAACGTATCAATTAATGTCAGAATCAAAATTCTATCATTTTTCGCAATCAGGCCTTTTTTACGGTGTGGAATCACTCGCGGAAGCAGTCACGGCGCTGAGGGAAGGAGGTTTCATCTGGCTTAATTACTACCAACCGGAGAAAGATGAACTGAATAATCTTATCGACCTTATTGGCATTCACCCCCTGTCGGTGGAAGACTGCTTCGACGATAAGCAGGTTCCGAAGATCGAACATTTTCTCAATAATACTTTCATTTTGTTCAATGCCTTCAGCTATGAGGACAGAACCCTTTATACCGATGAGGTAAATTTTTTCATCGGGAAAAACTTCCTGATAACAGTCAGCGGTCATAATTCGGAAAACAGGCGGCCCCTGAAGAATATCGCCGATCTTGTGGAACATGATACCCTGAATGCGAAAACCAGCCCTGCCATGCTGCTCCACAAGGTTCTCGACTTCCTTGTTGATCAGAAATACAGTTCTTTCGACACCATGGAAGATGAGCTCGAAGAGGCCGAAGACCTCCTGATGAAAGATGTCTCCGCCTTTCAGCCCATGCAGCTTATCCATCTTCGCAGAAGCCTGGTGATGCTAAGGAAAAGTCTTTACCACGAGCGTGAAATTCTGGTCAAGATAAACCGGCTCGATTGTCCTTTCATTCCTGAAAAAGCAGTTGTGCCGTTCAGGGACATCTATGACCACCTTTCAAAATTCTTCGAGCTTACCGAGACATACCGTGAAATTGAGACCAGTCTTATGGAGCTCTATACATCTCTGCTCAACAACAAGATGACTCAGATGTCGAACGAGACCAATTCCACGGTTAAGCGGCTGACTCTCATCACCACGGTATTCATGCCGCTGACTCTGATCGCCAGCATCGGCGGTATGTCGGAATGGACCATGATGGCAGGCGGCGAAGGCAACTGGAAAACTGCTTATGCATGGCTGATTGTGGCGATGGCGATAATAGGAGGACTCAACCTGTTTCTTATCAAGGGACTTGAAAAGGGAATCTTTTCGAGGAAGAGAAAGAATGAGGAAGAAAACTAACCTTCAGGAGGCAGCTCGTCCTCGTGAGACAGATGATCTGCCGCAGACATCCCAATGTAAATTTTAATTATTTCCTCCCGGTATTCTTCCGGAGCATCCAGCCGGCCCCAGCCGGAATGTAACTGCCATAATCCGTCGTAGGCCGAATCGTGAAACGACCTTATCAGATGCGGAATACCTCTCTCATTCAGAAGCCCGTCGATAAGACTGGCCTCAAATTCATTATCCAGGTCAAGTATTTTTTCAGTTATGCTCATTTGAAGTTGTTTAAAATTTAAAGATAACGGCTTGCAAAGTAAATCTTAACGTATTGACCTAGTGAATCTTAGTGTCTTGGTGCCTTAGTGGCATTTTTTTTTGCCAACAAGACGCAAAGGCGCTAAGTTAAAAACACAGCATTAAAGATAGTAAGTATTGGCAGATAACCATCATAAATCATGCCTGACAGGGGCTTCGGGTGAACAGAAACAGCAGGTTAATTCTTTTTTAACGCCAGTGTTTCGGTTGCCTCCAGTTGAGGATTACTTTCCGACCTGACTGTCAGTTTGATATTCGCCTTTCGTGCTGTCTCTTTTTCAACCGAGATGTATACCGGAACTTCCCCCGCTTCTCCGGACCGGAGCGAAATGAAACTGTTAAGGATTGTTACGGTGAAGCCTTCTCCTTCGCATTCTGCAGTGATCCTGAAGATGTCGCTGTCAAGCCACTCCGAAATGTTCTGAGGATGGAGCGATGGATCGGAAACTGCCGGCTCACCGGTGTTCTGAACGGTGAAGAGAATATATCCGCCTTCCCCTGAGATCTTCTTAACCCTCGGCGGAGTGACCAACACTCCTCTCTTTTGAGGACCTGACCCGTCAAGAGACCTGATGCCCAGTTCATATGACAAAATGCCGTCTTCATCTTTCGTCTGACCGATAATATAGAAATGAAGCCGGTTATGCTCATCGGTCCATTCCGCGAGACTTCCGGAATTGAGCCCTGCATGGAACAGTGCATCGTTGAGCTGCCTGTAGTCGGCTATGGTCCTCATCACTTTCTGTCCGTCGGGCCTGACATAATCAACCATATTGATATCCTCGGGATGTGCATCGATCACCCAGTTGAAGCAGTTGAATCCGTTGGGGCCGCCGTTACGGCTCTCCTTGTCCTTGTTCTTTGCCAGCAACACTCCGTTGTCGGGACAGAAAGAGTCGTAGCCTATTCTTTGTACTACTTCGAGCGAATAGAAATCGTAATTGGGTATGCCGGGCGACAGCGGATTTGTGGCGGGGTCGTCGGCGGGTGTCCTGTCGTGGGGTTCAGCGCCGTCGAGCCTGACTACTATGCCTGCGAAGGATCCGGGCAGGGGTTCCACTGCCCTGGCTGTGACCGTTGCCACCACCGGACCCGATTTTGCAAGACCTTCCCTGCTCAGGGTGAGCGCCTGTTCCTCGTCGAGGAACCCGTTTATCATCCTGTTCCGGAGCATCAGACCGGCAGGCATCGCAGCTCCCATTGCCGGAGGCACCACCCACCTCATGTGAGGTCCTCCCGGCCCGTTGAAACAGCCCCGGTCCATCATGTCCCATGTTCCCGATCCCACTCTCCTGTAGGGTTCGACATAGGGATTGTTGTTGTTGTCGCCAATTGAAAAGGCATAATGGCCAAGCTCGTGGGTTATGGTTCCGGAGTTCTCTCCCTGCCGTATCGACGAAAGACCCCACTGCATCTGGGCAGCCTTCCAGGATGTCCATGGCACATAACGTGTTGCCGCCCAGCGGGGTTTTGTGGTATCCGGGGTCCCCCATTCAGGCGGGATGTCATCCTTCGACAGGAACTTCATTTCACCGAACTCCTGCCACACTCCTGTTTCGTCATATCCTGCATAAATCCTGAGAATTGCATCATACTGCGATTTAAGGTCTCCCTTGTCGGCCCTCCAGATTGAATCCACATGCCTCTCCATCCTCTTTGACGGACGCCGTCCGTCGGGAGTGAATTCATGCTGGCCCCATTCGTTGAGTCCGTATTCCCAGAGGTTTGCCGGCATCCTGTAAGGGCCGAAGGCATCAAGTGAAGTGATGCCAAACCTGCCGCGCGACTGTTCCATCCAGTAGCCGTTGATCGTCTGGCCATGATTCACTTCAGATGGCTTAAACCAGAAATCCGAATAGAACTGAGGCACTTCTTCCCTTTTAATAGGATCGATCTGTGGATTTCCGAAAAGCTCCGAGTGCTTGGGCCGGGTTATTACAAAGGGCTGATCGGGGAAGTCAACCGCCACCAGAGCCATACGGAATTTTCTCCCCGGCTCAAGCGACGGATCGGCCCAGTTTTTCGCGGGTATGGGATGATAGTTATCCCATGTCATGTCATCCTGATCCTGAACGATCTGCTGATCGATGGGTGAAGGAGGAACCGAAAGATCACAGGCGGTCTTTTTTATCCGTCCGGTAGTTACTGCAGGTTTCTGGGAAATGCATGCAAGGCTGATTGCGGCGAAAATGAGGGCGAGAAGGGACTTTTTCATAGAGAATCGGTTTGATGGTTTACACCCCCCAACCCCCCGAAGGGGGCTAAAATCCGGTAGGATTGAGTATTTTAAATTATTCAATAAAGATAAAACCAATGATTGCAGAATCCAAGGCCCCCTTTAGGGGGTTGGGGGTGAAATGGTACGGTGTAACTGATCAGTCATTGATGCAAATCAGGAAAAATTAATTTCCTGAACTCATATTCGAAGTTTGGAGTGAAGATGTTTTTCCCCAGGCTGTTGGAGATTTCCTGAATCGGCCAGAACCTGCCGTCATCGATCTCGTCGTGGTTAATAAGCGGCATGTTTTCGGAACTGCCTGTAAATGAATATACAAGCTCCCTTTCCCAGATCGATTTCCAGATGTATTTATCGATTAATCTGAAAGTGAAGTCATGTAATCCAAGTTCCTCCAGCGCTTCCCTCCTGAGAGCTTCCTCTGGCGTTTCACCCGGATCCATATGTCCTCCGACCGATGTATCCCAGTATCCGGGAAGCAAATCCTTGGTCATTGCCCTGAGTTGAAGGAAAAGCTCACCTCTTTCATTGAATAGATGCAGGTGGACAACCGGGTGGAGGAGCATGCTCTTTCCGTCATGACATACGCTCCGGAGAGCCCTGGAGATCTCATTGCCGGCCGGATCAACCACGGGAAATAATTCGTCACTGCCATGTGATGTCATGCAGACAAAGATAATGTTGTAACTGTATCCTGCAAAACCGGTATCGGATTATGTTCCTGCAATTATCATAAATGAACAGGTTGCCATGTTGCCGCTTTCATCCACTATTGTCAGCCTGTGGTTTCCCGGAGAGGCAAATATCTCTGTCTGGTGGATGAATGTTGTGGAAGTGATATACTCCTCATCAAGATGCCAGAACAACTTTTCGGTCGGATTCCTGTGAACGGCTTCCGCTATCACTCTTGTAAGTTCGCCTGTATGATCGCGCGGTATGAAGATCCTGATCCCTGATGTGGGATAAATAAACTCCATCACCGGCCGGCTCTTGTCAGGTTCACATCCCGGTGCAAAGGGAGGAAGCGGCCTGTATCCCGGGTGCTTCTGCCGGTAGAAATACTCCATTGCCGGAGGCAGGATGAACCATGGCTCATTTATCATCTCCGATGCCGGTACACACCCCGCATTCACCTGCCTGCTCCGGCTCTGGTCGAGATGGACGATGGTGTGCCAGGGGCAGGCTTCGGTTCTGAGTCCACTGATGCATGCAAGTACTTCAACCTTTTCGGGACAATCCGGCCCGGCCCTGTGACCACTCTCCCTGCATACTTCTATTGCGGTCAGCGATTCCATGGGAGGGGAGAACCATTCACCCGGCTTCATTATGCCTGCAAGATCGAACATCACCGGAGCTGCTGCCGATACACCGGTCAGCCCTGGCCTGCCCTCGCCGTCGGCATTCCCTGTCCAGACGGCGATCACATATCCGGGTGTGGTGCCAACCGCCCAGGCATCCCTGAACCCGAAACTTGTTCCGGTCTTCCACGCCAGCCCGGGAGTCGAGGCAAAATACTGCCATCCGGCTTCAGTCTCCGGACGGTTCACTTTCCTCAATGCCTCATAGGTGAGCCAGATCGATCCGGCCGAAAGAGGCGGGTTTTCATCTTCATCCGCAGTCTTTTTTTCAACTTCATCATGAGTCAGCTGAGGAGGATGATAATCGTCTGTCACATATCTCTTTTCCTTCGTGTATCTGCCCAGCACCCTCGAAAGTGAGGCATAAACGCCAGCCAGTTCCCAGAGGGAGGTCTCTCCGCCTCCAAGGATCAGCGATAGTCCGTAATGGTCGGCCGGCTTACTGAAAGTTGTAAAGCCGGTCTTTCTGAGGAGTTCAAGGAATCTTCCTGAGGTGTAGGTGCGGAGCATGCTGACTGCCGGGATGTTGAGCGACTGCGAGAGCGCAGCATCGGCAGGCACCGCACCGCTGTAGGTCTCATCAAAGTTCTTTGGAGTAAAACCGGGGAACCTTGTCGGTATGTCCGGTACAAGTGTCCCCGGCAGAAGTTCTCCCGATTCCTGCATTCCTGCATAGAGCAATGGTTTGAGGATGCTTCCCGTGCTTCTCAGCGAACGGATTATATCTACACTGCCTCCGTGATCCGCCAATCCTTCGTTTGTGCTGTTACCGGCATAGGCCAGCACCTCTCCCGAGGGAACATCCACTATAAGAGCGGCTGTATTGAAGATCTGGTTTGCCGAAAGCTCCTTCTGGTGCATGTTGACTATCTCGGCAGTCTGTTCCTGAATGGCCGGATCGATGGTGGTCCTGGTCCTCTCGCCCCGACGGGTAGTGTAGTACAGGTCCGTGAGATGCGGCGCCAGGGAGGGAAGCGGTTTGGGCTCCCCGGGAAGGGGTTCATCCATCGCCAGGACAAGTGTAAGCGAATCGATATACTTCCTTTCATAAAGGTTTCTAAGCAGATCATTCCTTTTTTTTGAGAGTATCTCCTGATTCCTTCCGGGGTACACCAGCGACGGGGAATTTGGAAGAACCGCCAGCGCTGCAGCTTCGGCCCATGTAATGTCGGTGGGCGCTTTTCCGGCATATCTCCATGCTGCAGCATCCAGACCCACTATATTTCCTCCGAAAGGTGCATTGGCCCCATAGGCTCTGAGTATTTGTTTCTTCGATTTGAAAATCTCCATCTTTAATGCCTGGAGAATCTCAATCATCTTTTGGCCATAGGTCCTTGGCCTGTTTCCCCGCGACAGCCGTGCCACCTGCATGGTGATTGTGCTTCCTCCGCTCACTATCCCTTCCGAACGCATATTGTCCCTCAAGGCGCGGAATATGGCAACCGGGTTGATTCCCGGATGAAAATAGAAGTACTTGTCTTCGAAAGAGAGAAGAGCTTTCCTGAATTTTTCAGGGACCTCCTCCCCGGGTGGAAATCTCCACTGGCCGTCATCAGCTATCCTCGCCCCGAGAAGGCTGCCGTCGCGGGCCTCCACCACGGTCGACAGGGGCGCAGTGAACCGGGGCATGGGGGCGACCAGGACAGGGATCAATGCCACTCCGGCTATGATCAGCGTTATTTTAGACGCCCTGTTCAACTCACTGTCCTCTGACGACAACCCTGGTTCCCGGGACCCTCGAGCGGTAGTCGGGCGTGTACATTGCCTCACACACTATTGCCGGCTGATAGTATTCTCCCTTATACGCTGCATTGAGTATCAGCACGAAGGTCTTCGATTCACCCCGGTTCAGTGAGAAATAGGTGTTGACCCTGTCATCCCTTATGTCGCGGTATTCATACGGGCTCTCCTTTATTCCGTAATCGGCCTCGAACATCCTGGTGTTCAGTATCTCCCAGCCCGATGGCACCATCTGGGTAAGAGCAATGTTGTCAACCCTGTCGAATGAGGTGTTCGTCACCTTTGTCACCATCATGAAGCCGGTGCCCTGCAGCAGGTTCCGTTGATCGACAGGCTTCAGGCCGGTATCCGTATAGTCGACCCTGAGACTCAGGCCGTTATCAGCAGCCGACTGATCTGAAACCAGTGGTGTTCCTTTTCTCACAAGGTTGAAATACAATGGCTTGTCTGACAGGTTCTCCGCAACGAGGTTGTTCGTACCGCCGGTAGTTTCCAGGATTCTTGTGCTTATCCTGCCCGGACCAACTTTCAGGTCGGAGCTTTGTCCATTCTGTGTAATCCTGAATCCTGCTTCCCCTGTCCCTCCGGGAGATGTCAGTTCGGCAAATTTCATGTACGAAAACAGGCCCCAGGCAACCGATTGAGTGCTGAACCATGTTTCGGAGTTGAGCTCATTGCAAACCGACCTTAGCAAAGGAAGGGCTTCCTCTTCCTTCTTAAGCGTTGCCAGGGTATAGAGTATTATGGATTTGTCGCGCAACGGACTTCCATAGAAATAGCCCGAGTATTCTTTTTCAGTCTCCAGGTTCCTCATATCGAGAAGCTCCCCTGAGGCTTCAGGACGTCCCGAGGTGGCGAAGGCGGCTGCCAGGAGCCACCTGGCAACCTGTGGTAAATTTGGCGATTCCCTCAGCCTGTTCATGGCGCCTCTTTCTGGCGAGCCTGCAAGGGCAAGGGAGAAAAGCCTGTAAGCCTGGTCATTTGATGTCTGCATGAATTTGGGATCGTACCTCCAGTCCCGGGCAGTGCTCTTCTGGTAGCTTGTCCATTTTCTTTTAAAGTCCTGTGGTATCGCGTATCCCTTGCGCTCTGCTTCGGCCATGAAATGACCGGCATACGATGTTACCCAGTTGTCGGGCTGGTAATTGCCCGGCCACAGGGCCAGCCCTCCGTTATTCATCTGCCTGGTGACCATCTTGCTGATTGCTTCAATAACGTTCTCCTGTGCTTTTTTTGCATCCGCCGTATCGGCAGCGGAAAGCTCATTAAGCCAGATCTGTGGGAAGGCTGCCGAAATGATCTGTTCGGTGCATCCATGAGGATATTCAATCAGGTAACTCAGACGTTTCCCAAGGTTTACTGAAGGCAGCAGCGATGTTTCGAGCGTTGCTGAATTGGTGCCTTCCATCCCGAACGGGGTGAAGGATGTCTCCCATTTTTCGCCAGGTTTCAGTATCTTTAATTCAGCTCTTGTTTCAGGAGGATTGGGGCTTCTGACATCAAGCTCGATATCGTAAACTGCCGTCTCGCCTCCGCCCGAGGCCTTCAGCTTTATTGTTGCAATCCCGGTCTTATCACCGGCAGTGAAGGAGAAATCAATATCCTTTTCTCCTGTTCCTGTCACTGAAATGGTCTGGGATTTCTCTTCAAAGCTTACAAGTTCATTGCCTTCAACGGTAAGGCTGACACTGTTTATGTTTTCTTTCTGGATGAACAGAGTAACAGGCAGTGCAACTTTTTCACCCGGACTCACAACCCGCGGAGCTGTTGCCAGTATCATAAGCGGATCCTTCACCGGGACGCTTTTTTCAGTGAATCCGTAAGCCCTGTCGTTTCCGGCTATGACCATCGCCCTCACCGATCCGGTATACTGCGGAAGAGTTATTATATGGGTTTCAGTCTTGCCCGGTCCCAGTGTGAATGGTCCGAGGAACTTCACCACCGGAATGAAACGCTGCGCCTTGTTTGCCGCCCGGTCGATAAGCGCTTCATCTCCTCCCGTTGCAAGAAGCCTGTCGAGGGTTCCGCCAAAGGCGCCCAGAACCATGTCGTACAGATCCCAGGTCCTCACTCCAAGCGCTTCACGTGCATAGAAATAATTCCACGGGTCGGGCGTACGGAATCCGGTTATATTCAGAAGCCCTTCGTCAACTATCGCCAGTGTGTAACTCATCGGTTTCTTCCTGGCCTCGCTGACCTTAACTTCAAACTGCTGTCCCGATCTCAGCTGATTCGGCATGGTTATCACCGGTTCGAGCCGGGTTGCCGGGTCTTCGACCATCACCGGGACCACCCCGTACAGCCTCATTGGCATGTCGTTCATCGTCTGGGCATGAGGCTGAATTACAGTCACGTTAGCATATACGTTCGGAGCCATTTCCGGCTTTGCCCTGAATGTCACTACGCTGTTGCCCTTCTGTCCGATTGCGCGGATCTCTTCGACGACAGTTGTTGAGTTCTCCAGCGTCACTATTATTCTTGAGTTTTCAGGTGCCGGAAAGCTGAGTTTTACTTCCTCACCCGGTTTATATTTTTCCTTATCGGTATTAATGGAAAGAAGTGTTGCCCCCTCGGCGTTCCCCTTCATTCCATATTCCCACGGCCAGTCGATAAGGACGATTTTCCCCGTTGAATGTCCTCCGGGGATGGAGACTCTTATAAGATACCTGCCCCAGTCATTCCGCGGGATTGTGAAATTAAAGGACCCTTTCCCATTGCTGGTGACGACCTTCGATCTGATGACGGGCTTGTAAATATTGTTTGAGATGTATGACGCCAGATCCTCCTGGTCCGATTCCCACCACCAGCTGTAGGATATCCTGTAAACACTGATTTCCGTTTCGGTGTTTACCGGGTTGCCTTTCGGATCGACAGTTACGATGTTCACCTTGTTTTCCCTGTCGGTAAAAAGCATCCTGTCGTTCCCCTTTAGTTCCGGAAGCTCGATCCCGGCGAATATCTTATACGGGGCATATTTGTAAACAGCCTGGGTAATGCTTTCGTCTCCTCCTTTCTCGGCTACTTTTGCGGTGAAAACGGCATTCATCATGCCCGGAGCATGTATCTCATCGCCCGGGTTGAATATCACAGCGGCATTGCCGCTCTCATCAACCGAGCCTTCAAACATGCTGGCAGTTTCGGAGTAAAACAATATCGACGGGTCATCAAAATTGTACTGAGGGAATGACTGGAAAGTTGTCCTGGCCGGCTTCAGCATATATTCGACTGACGATTTTAAGTTCCCTGCCGTGGCGCCGTTCAGCCATTTAACCCTTAGTGTCCCCCTGGTTGAGCTTCGCGTCCCGCCCAGCATCTCACCCGGGAAATCCAGATCGATACGGAGCCTGTTCGGCTTTATGGTCTCAACCCTTACTCTCTTTGTGAACCTTGCGCCTCCAATGCTGAACCTTGCCGTGTAATCACCCGTTACGGCATCGGGAGCGGTGGCTGTCCTGAAGGTGAGAAGATTCCTGCCGCCAGGTATCACAACCTGATGATCAACTTTCTGCGACAGCGGATTGGTGAGCTCGAACTGAACGGGATGATCGGGAGGAAGACTCTTGTTCAAATCCCTCATAAAGACTGAAAGGAATATTGAATCGCCCGGCCGCCAGACATCTCTTTCACCAAAGATGAAAGCTTTGATGCCTTTTTCGGGTGTAACCCCGGAAACATCAAATGAGCTCATCGACAGAGCCGAACCGTCGGTTATCTTAAGGTAATTCCGGTCGCGGTCCTTCCCCGCAATCACCAGGAAGGGATTCCTTTCGCAGGTGAGTTTCACGGAACCGTCCTTACCGGTTATTCCCGAGGCAATCTGCTGAATCTGCATGTCATAAACGGTGATGTCGACCTCGCTGAGAGGCAAGGCAGTGAGCAGATCGCTTACAATGACGTTCAGATCATTGGCCGGTCCTTTTTTTGCAATGATCCCGAAATTCGAAGCAAGTATGTTCCTCCTGATCTTCCTGTCGGGATTGAAATAGGCTGCCTTGCATGGATTGTCCCTGTCGCGCCAGTTGAAGCCGAAAGAATACCAGATGTAATCATCGCTGTCGGAATAGAAGTTGTCGGGATCGTCCCATGACGACCGGCCCGTTTCTTCCGTCATCTTCAGCATCTCTTCAAATTGCTCCATTTCCGCCTGATCGGAGCAGGGATAAAGCGAATATGACGGCCTCATTGACAGTTCCACCCTGTAAAGAATCCCGGGTTCTATATCGATATATTCAGAAAGATCAATTGTATACAGGTTCCATCCTGAAGCACCGCTTCCTGAAGGATTAACCAGATCGACCTTTCCGGAATAAATCGGCCTTCCGAACTTCTTCACCGAATAACCGGTGGTCATGTCATTCTCCTGAAGGAACCATGGCAGGTTGTTGTCAAATATCCTGATGATCTTCAGGTCGACTGCCTTCAGATTAGCCGCCTTGAACGGGAAGATAAGCTCTTTTGAAGATGGCACGATCACTCCGTTTCCTGAAAATTCGATCGACGGAATCACGGGCGAAAGGTCCATTTGTTTATTAAAAGGAGAGGAGAGGGAAGCTCCTTTTTGATTTTTAAGCGATGTTTCAATATTCAGTTCAAACGGGCCTTCAGGCACCGACACCGGGAATATGCTTACTATGTTCGAGTTGATGCTGACCGACATTTCCGCGGCTGGGGAGAGCCAGATTATCCCTTCGGTTTCCTGCGATGCATCAACCGGATCGGAAAACACAATGTCGATGCTCCTGCTTCCTCCCTGCCGGACAATTATATCGGTAACCGTAAAGTCGCCGGCTGCCGGTATTGCAACATAGGCATTTCCTTTCTGCCTCACCTTTGCCCGCGAGCCGTCCCACGACAATTCCAGCTTTTGCGGGCTTTCAGTCCTGACAATTCCTGTTACGGTAAACCTGTGTATGAGCATGTCGGAGTGATCCCACACCACCGGCATCTTTTTTCTCCCCACTTTTGCCTGGAGATAAGATTCAACTTCCTGTGAGATTATATAATCGGAAGCGGTTACCTGTCCATGCAGGTTATATTTACCACCCTCGTCAGTGGTCTCCAGTATTCCTGTGGTAACAATGAAATCCTTCCTGATGGTCTGGATCCAGATCGGGAATGTCTTGAGATTGTCCTTTACGGGCCCCAGACGGTCGAGGTTAAGCTTTCCTGAATACAGGGTACCCGGATCGAGTGGTTTGACAGGCCTGAATACAAGTGTGAGTTCATCGGTCCATTCCGCATTTCCCCTTATTACCGGTTCAAACATGAACAGTCCTGTTGCATTTTTCCTGTTTATCTGTGCTGCAAATTCTGGCGTGAACCGGATCTCAACCGGCGCGTTGACTGACACAATCCCCGAGGTGTATCCGGCGATATAATCACTGAACCCCTTGTCGATCGGAACCGCAACCTCGGAAATATCCTTTGGTCTTTTCAGCGAAAGCTTCACAGGCGTCTTTTCGGTCCTGCCGCAGGAGATGAATATAACGGTTACCAGAACCGGAATAAGAAGGCGAATTGGTTTCATGTGAATTGTGTTGAGATTTTTCAGGATTAAAATTACGAAAAATGAGTAATTGCATTGAGTAGGAAAATTCAAACTTAAAATCATTTGTTGATTTTCTTTTTCCTTAGGATATACTTCTCAAAATCTGATTGTTACAATTCCATTCTTATAGAGATGGAGGGGAACTTTAAATCAGTTGATAACTTTTCACCTTTGGTTGTTTCACCCCTAAATCCCCCGTGGGGACTTAAAATTTGCAATCATTAAATATTCTGTATCCTTGATCAGCACAGAGTGGTATCCTCCGGGGGCTTCAGCCCCCGGATGCTTATTATGGGACTAAAGTCCCGGAAACAAAAAGGGGGGGGTCTCATAACCGTCAGCTGAAGCTGACGGTAACTCTTACTGGTCCTGCTGATTACTCTCCAATGAAATACTAATCCGGCACATATATTAATGTTACCGTTGGCTTCAGCCAACGGTAAGGAGCACACCACACTCCTCCCCGGGGGCTTAAGCCCCCTTTAGCTTTTTTCCGGTGACTAAAGTCCCTTTCCGGTAGCAAGGGATTCAGCAGCTATCAGCTGTAATTAATTGCAATAAAACACTTTATGCCTTTTGTGGCTTCAGCCACATCGATCAATTATACAAAAGATGTGTACAAAGAGTAGGGGGGAAACGGAATGTTTTTGAGAGCTTATAACAGTATCCTGTTCCCGAGTTGCCTTGATATCATTCCGAGCGCGGTGCTGAGATTGTTAAACCGGCGTTGGAGCTTCAGCACTTTTTCCTGATCTCCTTCCTTTACGGCTTCCTCGAGCTGCGTCATAATTTCCTTTCTGGCAGCAATGATTTTGTCGCTCTTGAACTTAAGCACGGCATCCGGCACCACATCCCGGAGCTTCATGTCCTCGGTCTCGACGTATGTCTGCTTGTCTTTCCATATCCGGCTCAGCTCATGAGACTCCGACAGCACATCGGCCGAAAACCTCGATATGTCAGGATCCTCATGCTTTACGAAATGCTTGTCACCCGGGATGAGGCCCTGCACGGAATAAAACCTGAAGTCGGCAAAGATCTTTGCACAGGTCTTGTCGTCGAAGGAGAGATCGTCGGAAGTGATCTCTTTTACAATGTAATCGGAAACTGTAATTATATCTTCCCTGCCATCCTCCTTGTTGACAACGCGTTCAAGCTCACTGCTCCCGTATTTCAGAAGAAGGCGTATGATCTCCCTCTCGGAGTAAAATGAAATGGTATTGTAAACGACAGGCTTGACCGCCTGTACCGGGGGGACAGGAAGGTCCTCCAACCCCGGGTACCTGTTTCTCTCCTGGAACGATTTCTGCTGCCTCAGCTTGTTAACCTCGTGGTAAAGAACTTCTTCAGACACCTCCATCACCACACTGCACTCCTTGATATATACCGTGCGCGTGATTCCCTCGGGAATGACGGCTATCGACTTTACTATATCCCTGATCAGGTTGGCCTTCCGGGTCGGATCGTTGTTCGATTCGGCCAGCAGGAGCTGAGTCTTGAACCTTATGAAGTCGGTTTCTTTTTCCTTGAGATATTTTGAGAACTCCTCATTGCTGATTTTCTTGGAGTATGAATCGGGATCTTCTCCGTCGGGCAGGAGCACGATTTTAACATTCATCCCTTCTTCGAGCACAAGGTCGATCCCCCTGAGCGAGGCTTTGATCCCTGCCGGGTCGCCGTCGTACAGGATCGTCATGTTCGGGGTGAACCGCTTGATGAGCCTTATCTGTTCCTGGGTAAGCGAGGTTCCCGATGAGGCCACAACATTTTCGATGCCGGCCTCATGCATCGACATAACGTCGGTGTAGCCTTCGACCATGTAGCATCTGTCTTCGCGCGATATTGCCTTCCTGGCCTGGAAGATCCCGTATACGATCCGGCTCTTGTGGTAAATCTCCGATTCAGGCGAATTGAGATACTTGGCGCTTTTCGGATCGGCTTTAAGTATCCTTCCCCCGAATCCGAGAACCTGTCCCGACAGCGAATGGATAGGGAACATAACCCGTCCGCTGAACCTGTCAAAGATCCGCTCTTCATGCTGGATGGTCAGCCCGGTCTTTACAAGCAGTTCGGTCTTGAATCCGTTCTCGATTGCCTTCCTTGAGAAGGAGTCGCGCTGCTCAAAGCTGTAGCCGACATCGAATTTTTTAAGGGTGTCCTGCCTGAAGCCCCTTTCCTTGAAATAAGCCAGGCCGACTGAAATACCCTCATTGGTGTTATACAGGTTTTCAGTGAACTGACGCGATGCATAGGCCGTTATAACGAGCAGGCTTTCGCGTTCATTTTCCTTTTCTACTTCCTCCTGGGTCCTTTCCTTCTCTACAACCTCGATGTGGTATTTTTTTGCAAGGTACTTAAGTGCCTCGGGCCAGTTGAGGTGTTCATGCTCCATGATGAAGTTCACCGCGTTGCCTACCTTTCCGCATCCGAAGCACTTGAAGATCTCCTTCGACGGCGAAACTGTGAATGAGGGTGTTTTTTCATTATGGAACGGGCACAGACCAAGATAGTTGGCACCC
>JBAQCK010000110.1:0-12636 GCA_049294075.1 Bacteroidales bacterium
CCCCCTAACCACCCCAAATGAGCCTGTCATCCCTCGCCGGACGTTTCCGGCAAGACCTTGTTTGACCCTTTAACGTCTTTCAAAGCGGCTTACAATTTGTCAGGTTATAATGAGGCGAGGGATCTCCGGCCCAATAGTAAGAGCGTGAGAGCCAGAGAGCCTAAGTTTTTTCAACAGCCCTATTGATCAGTTGGCTAAAAATTGGCTACAAGGAATAGATAACATTAATCCGGAAAGGACCCATTTTCAAATTTTCAAATTAACCATCCTTCTCCCTTATCTGCACCCTCCTGATCTTTCCGCTTATCGTTTTGGGCAGCCCCGCGACATCAACAGCGAACGTATTGACAGGAATCATGTGGACTATTAAAGAAGTCTGTCATGTTTAATCAACGAAAAGCAGTATATTTTCAGAACAAATTACCGGACCCCATGGCTTATTCAGCGAAGATCGATGACCCTGCTTTTGACAGATACCTGAGAAACACAAAAAACTACAGGATGCAGTTTTCCTTTCTGCTTGCATTTGCAGCCATTGCAGGGTTTTTTCTTTACGGACATTTCAGCGACGAGATGGATAATCCTGAGGCTTTTTACATAGGTCTCACAATAGGAGGAATGTTTGTTCTGATAGGATTTTTTTCAGCCCGGTCGGTTAAAACCGCTCCTACCTGGGACGGTGTGGTGACCGGGAAAAAGATAAGGCAGGTCAGGGGAAAGCTGGAATATGTGGTCATCATCTCAAAAGGACGCGGGCATATTCATGAAATTAAATCAGAAAATGACCGGACCTTGTATGATTACTACCGCGAGGGAGAGAAGGTCCGGTTTCATGGCCGGCTTCACTCATTTGAAAAGTTAGACAAATCGAAGGATGATATCATCTTCTGCAATGCCTGCGCCTTTATGCACGAGATAAGTGATGATTTCTGCCGCAATTGCGGCTGCCCGCTCTTGAAGTGATAAGAACACCGGGCTTATAATGCAGGGTTCTCCTTCCTGATTAGTGCCATAAGCTCCTCAATGTTAATTGAATCCGGAACCGGGATGTAAAGAGAGTGCTCATTGGTCCAGGTACGGTCGGTGTAATAATACTTCAGCACGATCCCCCTGAAAGGCTCTTTTATCTGTTTCAGGCTCCTGATGCCTGAAAGCGGGAAATCCCAGTTGTGGAAATAACCGTTTATGTAAGCATATTGTGATCCGATAAGTATTTGCCTGTCTCCTTTCAGATTCCTGAAATTGTAGTAATAAGGCATTAGCCACGAAAATAACAGGACTAAAAGCCAGATACTCCCCATGATCAGAAGAAAGCCTCCGGCTTCGTCTTTTTCAAGAAAGAAGAGGAAGGGAATGGTTATGACCACGAAGAAAATTGTAACTACGATCATTATAACCTTATTCTTGCTCCGGGATGTATTTTTCAGATTTTCTGAGTAAGCCTGCCTTTCTTCATCCGTCAATTCCCATCTTGCAAGGAGTTTCTCCCCTGTGAGCAGGCGGTCCATTTTTTTCGCCCTTTTATTAAGGATAATAATTGTAACCAGTGACGCGGCCCCGGCAAAGATGCCCAGAAAGCTTATCGGCCAGATTCCCGACAGGAAGTTATTTTCTGATAAGGATGCTGCTGCCGCTAACAGGGAAATAATTCCAAAAGCGACAAAAAAACGTGCTGCCAACCGCTCCCTGTTCCTTACCGGTTTTAAGATTCCGCTATCTGACATAAGTTCTTTTGTTAAATGACTTCTAAAAAATGTACTGTTATCATCGGTTGTTATTATATGAGACATCAACCGTTATATACGATTTCGGGATGGCCAGGTTTTTCCAGTCCTTGCAAGCCTGAACTTCCGATTTTGAATAGTTGACACTTGAAATTGATATCTCATCGTTTGAAGGATAGAATTTTACCCGTTGCTCCAGTTTCAAAATGCTTTTGCTGAATTCAGGATCAGGCTCCAGCTTGTCACAGTCCCAGCCATCCCTGTGGTAACTGATACCATATTCGCCCTTACCTTCAGATGCCAGGGGTATGTTTCTTAGTTCAATATCCGTCCATACTTCACGGTATGGCGGATCGTTCTGTCCTCTCCTCCATTTTTCATGCATGCGCACTGTCATTTTGATTATCCTGTCATCACTCCGTTGGCCTTCAATCGAGGCTTCCATGGATGGCGAATTTATCTTCCCCGAAAATGTGCTTCCGCTTGATATCTGGAAGCCGCCAAACATGGATCCGAAATCAGGACTTTCGTAGAGAAAGTAATCACTTTCGGGAAATGACTGATCCTTGTCCTTATATCCTGCCGTATAGGATGCATGCACAACTATCCTGAAGTGGATGTTGAAGTAGCTTACCGCCGGAGCTGCCACCCTCTTGGGAGCAGCTTTTATGGTTCTCTGATCAGACTTAACCGTTATGCCTCCAAATTCTATCTCAGCATTAATGACTGCATTTTCCTCCATCCTTATCTTTCCGGTAAACTTTCCGTTTCTTGCCGTGAGATTACCAAGCTCATCCAGTGTGGCTGTCTTTACAAGTACAGGACCATTGTATCTTATTTGCTGCTTGTATTCCTTGTCGGGAAGGTGAACCACTTCCCCCGTAATGGTACCGTCATCAGTAAGGGATGTTATCTTTACGCTCAATCCGGGAATGAACAGTTTCATTGCATGCATCCCGGTTTCCCTTATTGCCGGAACCAGTATCCTGGCATTCGATTCCACACATTTTTTGTCAAGGTATGGATATGTCTTAGAAACGGCATAGTCTGAGAAGAACCATGTGTCGGTGCATAAAAGGACTTCCTGTCCGGCGATTGTTTTCCTGTAATAGTTGTCCGAATAACTACCCGAACTTATTTTGGGAGAGGCATAAACATATTCCGGATGGGCGATGGGTATATTCTCATTGCCTTTCCAGTCTTTTCCTGCAATGGTTTCGCCTGTAAAGAAGTTCTCGTTGGTGAACAGGGCCAGTTCATGTGCAAGTTCCTGGACTGTTGTTGCTTTTTCAAGCTTTGAGACCAATGCAGGGTCAACGCTTCCTGCAAGGAATTTATCAAGCGCACTTTCGTCGTTATTCTGGAATTCGTCCATCATTTCCTCGTAGGTATCAGGATTTCCGAAGTACGACATCACAGGAACCGGTATTGAAGGATGAGCGTCGTTCCTGACATGAGACGGGCATCCATTATCAGCTATCATATGCAATGTCTCGCCCAGCGAACGCCATGCCCTGGACATCATTTCACGGCGCTTTACGGGATCAGCTTCTTCCAGGGCGCCCTTCATGAATTGCTTACCGTTTTCCCAGGTGTAATTATGTTCCAGTACACCGAATGTTCCTGCCTGTCCGACAGCCCATTCCACACCATCCGTTGCAGGATTTTCGAATTTCGACTGGATCCAGCTCAAAAGCTTACCGTTAACATCGTCGGTGAGGTACTTTTTTCCGGCGGGCCGGGTCGGATCGTAAAAGTGGCGGAAACTGGCCGGTACTTCCGGTACATCGGCAGAAAAGCCCCCGTGAGAGATCCATTCAAGTGGCGTCTTTTCGAGAACCTCTTCTGAGAATGTAGCTTTCCCGTAAAACTTTTCAGTCACCCAGTATGCAATCTCTTCATGGAAACGGTCAATTTCCGATGGATTGAAAAGTCCTGGCATTGTAATGAAATTACCTTTGAGCTTTACCTTGTTAAAATTAAACTCATAGTTTTTGAACTTGCTCATTGAAAACCCACCCTTATTGTTTTTTGCTGTGAAATGTTTCACAATAAATGTGTTAAGGGTAGGATGATTTTTGGTATTCCCGTAGCCCGTCAGAAGGATCCAGAATCCCAGGGCAAGAATTATAATTATGGCAGCTGCCGGTATTTTTGTTCTTTTCATAATGACTCTCGCATTAAAATCTTACCAGTTTCCAGTTACCGTCATTGTCAAGCGTAAACTCGGCAGTGAACTTTCTGCCTGAATCGTTGCTGAATTCGTAAAGAGTATAGATGGGACCTGACATCACCAGCTTCCTGTTTTTAAATGCCCGGGCATATTCATTCATATAGGGACTGATTTCCCTGAAGACACCCTTGTATCTGTCAAGACTGGCAGGCATCAGCAATTGCTTGAGAAGAACAGTATCGGCCCTGGAAAAGGCTTTTTCAACAAGGTCCGACGCTTTCCGGACATCTCCGGATTCCGCTGATCTCACTTTTTCGCCAGGATCATTATTTTCGGCAGCATCCCCTATCGGAACGATCCCGGGTATGTCGGTACCTGTCAGCTCCCGGGGTTCCTCCACTTCCTCAGGGCTTGTCGTGATCCCTGTGCCTCCCACTTTTTCCTGGTCTTCATGGTAGTAATAATACAAAATGGAAAGGCCGGCAATGAATAAGATGAAGAGCGGGGTCAGGCATCCCTTTTTACATCCCTTTTTTTCGCTTTTTACTTTTTTACCGGCAGGAGCTTCAGCTGAAATCTTCTTTTTTGTTTCAACAGAGGTGACCTTTGCACCACAGCTTCCACAAAAATGCGAGCCGGCACTAATTTCAGCACCGCAGTTTTTACAATAAGACATTGAGATTTGATTTGTTTTTTAACAGGCCTATAACGACTGGCACTGAGCCCGGGTTGATTCTTTCCGGCAGGTACGGACTACCAGCCGCCGCCGCCGCCACCGCCGCCGCCGCCGCCTGAACTTCCTCCTCCTCCGCTGCCCGATGATGATCCGGGAGGGGTGGAGGCCGAGGAGATGGCCGACGAAAAGCTTTTACCCATCGTTGAGGTGAAATTTGAGGGTGAAAAAGCTGCGGCTCCGAAACCAGTACCGATATACCAGGCAGGACTGTAGGTTTTTGTACCCTGCATCGACTGCTTCAGGGCATTTTCAAACTTCTGGCCCCACTGGTTCTCAACACCAAGGGCTATGGCATATGGAAGAAGGTTTTCAAACCGTTCGACAGTAAGTTCAGGTTCGTGCATCAGATCGAGTCTTTCCTTTTCAGCAACAGAAAGGTACATTTTGAAACCCTCTGCTTCATCCATCATCAACCTTCCCCGTGGTGTCGGAGCTTTTATCAGCCAGGCGAAAAGAATTCCAAGCCCGACAAGGAGAATAATCAGGATTACTGGAATGGCTGGGCTAGGAGATATGACAAAGGTAAGAAGGACCAGGGCCACCGAGAAGAGAACACCGGGCAGAAGATGTTTTACATTCAGATTGAAATATTCCGGGATCATTTTCTCTTTGAGAATATTTTCTGCCTCACTCCTTGCTTTCTGAAACAGCATGTGGTTTTCATTGTCAAGAACTATTTCCTGATTGCCGGCGAACAGGGCTGAAGCCAGGGCTTTTTCTTCGGGAGTCAGCACTGCATCAGCGCCGGGAACCAGCTCCAGTGAGTATTTCTTTTTTGTACGGATGATTTTCAGGTAACCACTTACGGCCATGTTTACAAGCGCCGCCGTTACTACCTCCTCTTTCATGCCCATGTTTGAAAGGTAACCTGTTGCGGCAGGACTGAAACCTTCCGGCGGATCAAAAAGGGGAATTATAGTTCCTTTGGCGGGGTCTTTCCCGGCTGACTTCCATTTCCTGAAGTAGAGCATTATGGCTCCGGCAATTCCGGCCAGGGCAAAAAGAATATGCAGATTGTCTTTAAGGAAATTCGCCGCCCTTGCTATGGCCGGAGGACACGTGACAAATCCCTTCGGCCATGCCACTGCAATTGTAAGCTGCTCCTGGGGCTGCAGCGGCCTTGTGGTGGTCAGGCTGAACACATTGCCGCTTTCACTGAACTCGCAGTCGCAACCCGTCGATCCGGCATAGCCCGAGTAGGCAGCTTTCTGGACCACATTTGCTCCCTGGGGAAGCTTCAGGGTAACGGTGGCCGATTCAATTGTAAATGCCCAGTCGCCCCCAATGGCATTGTAGTATAGCTCGTCATAATCATCAAAAAAACCGATCTGACGGGTTGTTTTGAACGAAAGGGTATAGTTGTATGTTCCAGGTGCCAACTCAATGTCGCTGTCTCCGATGTAAACAATCACACCGTTGCTTTTTTCTTCGGTGAACCATGGCTCGGGGGCGCCGTTCTTCAGCACCTCTGTGACCTCAAAATCCACCTTGAAGCGGTTGCCCAGCCGGTCCTTGTATTTTGTAGGGAACGTTCTGTATATGCCTCTTTTTATTGCATTTCCCTCAGCGACAACGCTTATCTGCTCGCGGACGAGCAGGGTCCCGTTCATTTCAATTTCAGCATCAATATCATAGGAGAGGATCCTTTCCTGTGCTTTTGCTGAAAGCAATCCCAGAACCAGAAATAGCAATACGCAAATTCGTTTCATCCGTATATAATTTATTTTAAAGGTTCCCGCCTATGCGGGAGAACCGCACATGTTTGACTTCGTCGAGCTCGCAAGCCCGGTTGAAAATTACATACATAGGTGTTTGTGTATTTGACACATGTGGGTTTCATATGTGAGATATTACATTTTGATCTCAGGAGCTGATCTTTCTGATTCATTGCCAATATCAAAGAATTCCTTCTGGCCGTGCCCTGCAATTTTTGCAACAAGGCTTGAGGGGAATTGTTCAATCAGGATGTTGTAATTGCGTACCGTTCCGTTGTAGTAACGCCGGGCTTTTTGAAGATCATTTTCAACTTTTGAAATATCCCTCTGCAGCTCAAGGAAATTCTGGCTGGCCTTGAGCTCGGGATAGTTCTCTACCACCATGAAAAGCTTTCCAAGGGCCTTTGACAGTTCCACCTCAGCCGTCTCCGTCTCTTTGATGGAAGATGCTGACATTCCCTGTGTCCGGAGACTGGTGATGGCTTCGAGGAGGGTTCTTTCATGGGATGCATAAGCCCTGACTGTCTGCACCAGAAGGGGAATCAGGTCGTGACGTTTTTTAAGCTGCACATCTATGCCGCTCCAGGCCTCCCTGACATAATTAACAAGTCTGACAAGCCGGTTGTATATGAAGAGGAAAAATCCTCCGCATAACACCACTATTGCAATTATTATTATAGCCACTGGTCCGGGTATTGGTTAGCGCCACGGAATAGCCGTGGGTTCCAAATATAAGAAAAAATAGAACAGCCGTCTTTCTATGGTGACAAAACAACCTTTTAATCTCAAATAATTGGCGTTTGAAGAATTACAGGGGATATTATGAACAGGATCAGGGATTCAGATCCACCGGCTTTTTGAAATCACGAAGAATTTTTTCGGGTTGAAATAAGGCGAGAGCTTAAGGTTGTCATTGAACTTCTTCCTCACCAGATCATCGGACATATCGCTCCTTATCCCCACAACCGTGCGGGCATTTACCCTGATATATCTCAGCGACTTTTCCAATTCATCCGTTTTTGATCACCAACAAAGATAGCAAATAAAAGACAGGTTTGATCCTTTATTATCCGGATGATGACTGGGATTCCCTTCAGCGGAAAAGAGATATTCCTTCCCGGGATTTTAGAGCAGAAATTATTGTTTAATTTGGCAAACGAATACGCGGCAGGCAAGTATACTTATGCCGGTTGCCTGTTCATCATTACCAGGAATGAACAACAAACTGAGCGAAAAGTGGATCAAGGCTTCTATAACCGGGACAATCTGGGCTGCATCGGAGATTGTCCTGGGCAGCTTTCTCCATAACCTGAGAGTCCCGTTCAGCGGAAATATTCTGACCGCTATCGGGATTGTCATACTTATCTCTATCAGTTACATCTGGACTGAAAGAGGACTGTTCTGGCGGGCAGGCCTGATATGTGCCTTGTTGAAAACCCTTTCTCCAAGCGCGGTGATTTTCGGTCCCATGATTGCCATCATCGCCGAATCTCTTCTTATCGAAATGTCTGTCCGCCTGTCGGGACGAACCATAGCGGGTTATCTCATCGGCGCCGTGCTGGCAATGTCATGGAACCTGTTTCAGAAAATTGCCAATTACATCATTTTCTACGGTGAAAACATAATTGAGGTTTATAACAACCTTATCGGGATGGCTCAGCGGCAGCTTAACATCCAAACCGATATTGCCTGGCTGCCCATCCTTGCATTGCTTGTTGTTTTTGCCATTTTTGGCCTGATTGCAGGAGTGACAGGTATTATGGTGGGCAGAAAAATGAAGAAGCAGCCTTCTTCAGGATTGATTGTTCCGGGACAAAAACCCCTCCGCAAAACAGAACCGTCATTGCGGCCGGCCTTTGATTACTCAATACCATGGCTTATTGCTGACATCATTCTCCTTACCGGCAGTTTTGTCATTCTGAATACTACTCCCTGGTTCGTCTGGGGAGTTGTGGTGACAGCAGTAATAGTAGTATGGTCGGTCAGATACAAAAGAGCGCTCCGTCAGATATCAAGGCCGAAATTCTGGATATTCTTTGTGTTAATTACGTTGATAACTGCCTTTGCATTGAGCAAGGCTCAAAAAGGTGAAATGTCATGGCAGGAGGGGATCCTTACAGGGATACAGATGAATTTCAGGGCTGCCGTGATAATTGCCGGATTCACTGTTCTTGGAACGGAATTGTACAATCCGCGGATCAGAAATTTCTTCCAGGGAACGTCTTTCAGAAATCTTCCCCTGGCGCTTGAACTGTCGGCCGAAAGCCTTCCTCACTTCATCTCATCCATCCCCGATTTCAGGAGCCTCGTCAGGAATCCGGTATCTATCTTCTATCATATCATTAATCAGGCCGAGAGCAGGTTTAATGAGATAAAGGGCAGATCAGCGCCGGCTCCGAAAACATTCATTGTGACAGGTCCTTTGGGTTCCGGGAAAAGCACCTTTCTGAACCAGCTGACTGATGCTCTCCGGAAAAACGGGCGCCACCCCCGGGGAATTATTTCGGAGCGAAAGAGCGATGACTCCGGGACGGTAGGTTACGATCTGGTCAACATTGAGACGGGCGAAAGGCACGAATTCCTCAGGAAGTCTGAAGAGACAGGGCCTGAAAGGATTGGAAGATTCGTCATTATACCCGGCAGCATTGAAAAGGGAGTTGCTATCCTGAACTCCTCCGGCAAAGGAATAATTATTATTGATGAGGTGGGAGCCCTGGAGATAAGCGGCCACGGCTGGGCCTCATGCATTGACGGGCTGCTGGCACGGCCGGTCAGCCACCTGATACTTTCGGTAAGGGAAACGCAGCTTGAGGGGACAAAAAGATTATGGCATCTCGAAGACGCGATAATTATCGAAATAAGAAAGACCTGGAATGAGGATGCCCTGAAGACTATTCTGAATAATCTTTAACCCGTTTAGGAGGAGCAGAAGAATTCTAAACTTTTGCTTTGAATATGAGTTAAAATGATCAGGATCATAAAAGTTTACATTGTTTTTTTTAGTTTTGCATTAAGCGCTAAACCATAAAACCCATTCTGCCATGACAGCTTCAAAAAAAAGAACCATGCTTACACGCCGCCAGTTCATGCGGCTTTCGGCTGCTGCCGCTGCCGGTGTGGCACTGCTGCCCCAGCTTTCCTGCTCCAACACTGCCATCCCGGCTCCTATGAAACGGCGCTTCGGCCGTATCAATTTTGATGTCACCACACTGGGACTCGGCGGACAGGCCTCCATTCAGTGGACTCCGGATGGAGTTGATCCGGTTGAAATTATCAAAAAGGCATTTGACCTGGGTGTTAACTACTTCGATACATCCAACGTGTACGGACCCAGCCAGATGAATTACGGAAAGGCATTCAGGGAACTTAACCTGATACCCGGACAGAAGGGATATAACGAGTCCCTGAGGGAATCCATCTTTCTTACAAACAAGACAATGATCCGCTGGGCAAAGGGCGGCTATCCCCAGATCGACAACGTCAGGAACAGCACCAACGGCGATCACGCGGGAGGAGCCGTGGCGGATCTCAAACGCACGCTTTCACAGATATTCGGTAACGACGACGGAACATATCCCGAAGGAGCCTACGTTAACATGATGCTTATCCATAATATCACCAATCCCGAAGAGGTTGATGTTGTGTACAAGGGACTTGAAACCCCGCTTGATGTTAATGACAATTTCGGTGCCCTGGTTGCACTTCGCGATTACAGGGACGGAACAAACATTACCGGCCTGAACCCGAAAAATGAAAAGCTGATAAGGCATATCGGCTTTTCGGGTCACTACAGCGCACCGGTTATGATCGACATGATACAGCGCGATAAATGGGACATTCTGGATGGGATGCTTGTGGCTATAAATGTCAACGACAGGCGCTACCTCAACATGCAGTACAATGTTATCCCGGTGGCACAAGCCAGAAATATCGGCATCATCGCCATGAAGGTCTTCTCCGACGGGGCAATGTACACCAAGGAACCCGGATGGTCGAACAAGCCGGAACATGTGGTCAGGTTCGTCGGTACGGAATCCGTTCCCAGCCGTCCGCTGATCGAATACGTTCTTACAACCGCCGGGATTCATACACTCATAATAGGAATAGGCCAGATAGACGACGATCCGCTCAAGTGCCAGCTTACCCAGAATTACTACGCCGCCCAGATAGAACCTGACGCTCTCAGTGAAAGCCAGCGGCGCGAACTTGAAAAGATTGGCGAAAGAGCCCGCAACGGCGAAACAAATTACTTCCAGCTTCCCGACTCCGGCCTCACTCCCCCAAGGAATGCCCAAATTACCAAGTCAGACGGAATAAAGCTTACCTGGGACACCAGCTATGCCGGGAGTGAACCTTTATCCCATTACGACATTGAAGGCGACGGAGCCATTATCGGAACGGTGAAACATGTGCCCCAGGTTACAAGGGATCCCTTTACCTTTGAGGCCGGAAAGGGTAAGAAATTCAAAATCATTGCAGTCGATGCCATAGGAAGGAAATCGGAAACCGCCGTTTTAACTGTGTGACCGGGAGAGAAAAAACTTTCTTTTTGCTCCCTGTTTAAATATTAAGATTTCTCTATATATTTAAAAATTCAGATATCTACATTAATACATGGCAACAAGAAGGCAATTCATCAAGATCTCAGCTATCGGGGCAGGAGCAGTAATGGCGGGCGCGGCAGGGTTCAGGCTGCTGGCATCGGAACAGGGGCAGGGAGCGCTGATGGCTTCGGCAGGAGATCCGCTCCGCCGGATCCCGACGTACTGTGAGGTTTGTTTCTGGAAATGCGCCGGCTGGGTATACAAGGATGAAAAAGGGGCAATTAAAAAGATCATCGGAAACGCTGAGGACCTTAACTGCAATGGCCGCCTCTGCCCCCGGGGCACCGGCGGCATCGGGATGTACTACGATGAAAACCGTTTGCATACCCCTCTGATACGTACAGAGGAACGTGGCAAACAGACTTTCAGGGAAGCAACATGGGAGGAAGCCTTTGATTATATAGCCGATAAAATAAAGACGATATCAGCCGAACATGGTCCCGAGTGTCTTGCCCTCTTCACCCACGGCTCGGGAGGCAAATATTTCACCAACCTGCTTCGGGCTCTTGGGTCTCCTCATATAGCAGCTCCGTCGTATGCACAATGCCGCGGGCCCCGTGAAGTGGCTTTCCAGGCTACTTTCGGCGAGCCTATAGAAAGCCCTGAAAGGACAGATATCCGCGATACAAAATGCCTTGTCCTTATCGGCAGCCACATTGGCGAGAATATGCACAACGGACAGGTTCAGGAAATGTCGGATGCCATCGACAAGGGAGCAACCATCATCACCGTCGACCCCCGCTTCTCAACTGCCGCGGGTAAATCGAAATACTGGCTTCCGATTAAACCGGCAACCGACCTTGCCCTGCTGCTGGCCTGGATCAATGTCATAATTACGGAAGAACTCTACGATAAGCCTTATGTGGAGAAGTACACATACGGTTTTGAATATCTTAAGGACCACGTTAAGAATAACACACCGGAATGGGCTTACGGAATCACCACTATCGATCCGACCGTGATCCGCGAAACCGCCCGCGAGATGGCCAACGCCTCTCCGGCAGTGATCATCCACCCGGGACGCCATGTGACATGGTACGGCGACGACACACAGAGGCTCCGGGCTGTTGCTATCCTTAACGCCCTCCTTGGTTCCTGGGGCCGAAGGGGAGGATTCTTCAGTCCTGAAAGCTTCGAACTGCCTGAACCGCAGCATCCCCCGTATCCTGTACCCAAAAGATCATGGAGAACGGAATTCCCTGATTTGTACAAGCTGGCCGACACTGTTCTGGCAAACGGCGTATGCGATGCCACCGTGCCTGATCCGAGCCGCCACTGCCAGTTCCAGGGATGGATAGTGAATGGAACAAATCTCATCGAGACTCTTCCCAACCAGGCAAACACTCTTCAGGCTATACAGGCCCTTCAGCTGCTTGTGGTGATTGATACCATGCCGATGGAAATAACCGGCTGGGCCGATGTTGTCCTTCCCGAATGCACCTACCTTGAACGCTACGACGACATCAGGGTAGGGCCTCACCGGAAGCCTCAGATAGCCCTCAGAGCCCCGGCTGCAGAACCCGCCCACAATACCCGCCCTGCTTACTATATGGCCAGGGAACTTGCAAAACGACTTGGAGTGATTGAATATTTCCCGTTTGAAAAAATAGAAGACCAGCTCGACTGGCAGCTGAAACAGGTGGGAAGCAGCCTTGAGGAGATGAAGCGGCTGGGTGTCAAAACC
>JBAQCK010000111.1:0-77821 GCA_049294075.1 Bacteroidales bacterium
TTCTACCGATATTGTGTCCCTGACGGGACAGGTTCCGTACCTTACGGCACGGGACGATATGGGCGATATTTCCTTCTACCGATATTGTGTCCCTAATGGGACAGAATATGTCCCTGACGGGACATCGTACCCGACGCCGGGGGTCCCGTAGGGACCAAATATTGGTAGAACCCCAGGCCCCCCTTGGTTACGTCCTGTAGGGACGTAATATCTGTTGGATTACATCATGCCACCCATCCATCCCGTTCATGTTAAGCCGGTTCATAAAATGAAGAATATAATTGAAGAACGGTTTAATAGCTTAATCCAAAGCCAAATACGTATTTATTGCCATCGGCATTGGTATAGGTGTAATCAAAGTTTTCTGCATAGCCCGGTACATCCGATGCGTTTTTCTCAACTGCTTCCTGATCCTTCGGGATTGTCAAAGGCAGTTTCCCGGTCGGATTGAAGCGGCCATACAGTACATCCAGAAGGGCCTCGCCCTTAAGACCGAAAGTGGCCAGGACTGCCGCGGCCTTTGGCTCGATTTCATTTATTACCCATGGATTGACCAGGTTGATTACAAGCACTGTCGGCATTTTAGATTCGATCGATTTAACTTTTTCAACATCAATTCCCGTGTCCTTGTTAAGAGTGATCGACATGCCCTTTTCAGCAGAAATCTGGTAGATGGATGGCATTACCCATACCAGTGCGGCTTCTGCTTCCGGGAGATTGTCCACCACCTGCATCGACTTACCTGCCATTTCTTTGACCGCTTTGGTTGTGGCTTCACTGTTGTTGCCGTTGAATACTTCAACATAAACCTTCTTGTTTTCTGCAAAAGGCAGGATGCCTGAATTGAGCAGCAGAACCACCGATTTCCTGTGGGCTTCATCAGCCAGTATTTCCGAAGTGCCCTCCGCGGCCAAGTCTGCGTTCTGAAGTGATGTGCATCAGACCGGCTTTTTCTTCGAGAGTCATCCGGGAAGCCAGATCAATGGCTCGTTCCTCAGGTGTAAGCCTCCAGTCTTCATAACGGTCAAGTTTACCATTCTTGTTGTGATCTTTGAATTCAAGTCCGTTCTTCCTGATTATCGAAACTGACCGGGTTCCAAGAATAGTCTGCTCCGGCTTTTTCCCTCCCGAGATGAAAAGAGGAGAAAAATGACTGAAAGACCTGAAATCAATAAGCAGGTGATTTTCTTCATAGTTGTAAGGAATTAAGGTTTGGGTTTTGGGTTTGTGGTCGTAAAATTAAGAAAATTAGCATCAGGCGGGAGTGATTTCAGGGTAAATAAGGTTCATTTTGTTTATGTATTTACCCCCTTTTCCTTCCGATACCTATCAGGATCCCCCAGGGGGGAAAAGCTGGGCTAACTACGTATATAAGAACCCCGGTATGGCCTTGCAAGAAGGGCCGTTGCTTCAAGATTGTCGCTTACCTGCTTATTTTCGTCATCCCATCTGACTACACTGCCGGTGTAAAATGAAATCATGGCAAGCTGGACTGTGGCAGTTGATTTGAAGGCATCATCGGGCGTACAACTGATAAGGTTTTTGTCTTTGTTTCTGACAGCCTTTATGAAGTTTTCAACATGATTCTCCTGCATCAGCGGTGCTGGAACTGGAATGTCTTCCCTGAGGGCTTCCCTGCCGGTCGGGAAAACGACCACTTTAGAGTCTTCAACAAATATGGTTCCCCTGTCTCCGTAAAAGAAGATCCCGTTGTTGAACTCCCTTGTCACGTCGCCGTTGCCCCAGAGCCTGTGCTGCCAGAAAACGGGTGCCTTCCTGAATCCGAACTTCACGTTAAGGGTATCGGGCGAAGTGATCTGCCCCTTCAGGGCAAGAATACCACCCGTAGCATATATCTCATCCGGCATCCCCTCTCCCATTATCTTTCTGATTATATCTATATGGTGGATGCCCCAGTCGACAAGATGACCGTTGCCGTATTCCTTTTCGAGCCTCCATGATTTGTGCCCTATGCTCGGACGGTAGGCGAGCTTTGGTGCGGGTCCGCACCATTCTTCCCAGTCGAGCGAGGCAGGCGGCTCCTGAATCTTTGTATCCTGGGGCCCGGGATTGTAATGGATCTGGGCAACAACCTGATGGATATCGCCAATCCTTCCAGCTTCTATCAGCTCACGGGCTTTCTGATATGACAGAGCCTGACGGCGCTGGAATCCAACCTGGACTATATTGCCTGCCTCATGTGCAGCTTTAACCATGGCAAGCCCTTCAAGGACATCGTAGGCAAGCGGCTTCTCACAATAAATATCCAGTCCCTTTTTACAGGCGGCAATGAACTGCAGGGCGTGCCAGTGGGGAATGGTGCCGATAATCACCGCATCAAGATTCTTCATATCGAGCAGCTCGGAATAGTACTTGAATGTCTTCGGCCGGTAGCCCTGAAGCTTTTCCAGTTCCGAGGCACTTGAGGAAAGATGCTCCGAGTCGACATCGCATACAGCGGCGACTTCAACCCCTCCTGCCTTTATTGCAGCTACTGCATCAACCATTCCGTACCAGCCGGAACCTATGAGTCCCAGTTTTAACTTCTTTTCCTGTGAGGACTTTGGGAAATATAACGAGGTTGCAAAAGCGGCTGAGCCGAACGATGCCATTTCAATGAATTTTCTTCTCTTCATGATTTTTATGGTGAAAAGGTTAACTGCCTAAATATATTAAATTCCTGCTTAAAGGAATTACTGATAATTGTGAATATTGCCCCTTCCCTCCTTTTTATCAGCTGATTACAGAAAACATATTTATCGTTTTGGGTAAATAAATTATCGTTTTGGGTAAAATAATTATCGTTTTGGGTAAAATATTTGTTGTAAAACGATAAACTTTCAGTGTCTTTTAATGTCAGCCATATCATAATGTTTTTTTCTACTTTTAACGCATGAAGCCCACCCTTCTCTATTCCGATGCACTTAAGCTGAAACGGCCGGATGCCTTTCATGTGATGCTGAAGCCTGCCGGTTCGTCATGCAACCTGAACTGCACTTACTGTTATTATCTTGAAAAGAGCAAGCTGTACGGTGCTGATTTTAAAATGAGAATGACGGATGAACTGCTTGAGAATTTCACGAGGCAGTTCATAGAGGCTAATCAGGTGCCTGTTGTGACATTTACCTGGCAGGGAGGAGAACCGACCCTGATGGGACTCGATTTCTTCCGCAGGGCTTTAGACCTGCAAAAGAAATACGCCGGGGACAAGAAGATTGAAAATGCTTTTCAGACCAACGGAACGAGGCTTGATGAAGACTGGTGCAGGTTTTTTAAAGACAATAATTTCCTTGTAGGGATATCAATTGACGGAGATGAGCATAACCACGACCACTTCAGGCGGACAAGATCGGGCCGTCCCACATTCAGGAAAGTGATGAGCGGAATAGAACTTCTCCATAAACACAGTGTCGAGTTCAATACTCTGAGCGTGGTCAACAGCTATAATGTTAATTATGCCGCGGAAACCTACAGGTTCCTTAAAAAAACCGGCAGCGGATTCATGCAATTTCTGCCAGTGGTTGAATTTGAAAACGAACAGCGGATGCCTGATGATCTTCGTCTTATTGCTCCCATTCATCAGAACTATCCGCATGTGACCCCTTTCAGTGTGCCGCCTGTGGATTTTGGGAAATTTCTTATAACGATTTTTGATGAGTGGGTAAGGAATGATGTTGCCAGGTATTATGTCCAGATATTTGATGCCAGCCTGGCGAATTATGTCGGGGAGAACCCCGGATTATGTGTTTTCAACGACACATGCGGTGATGCTCTTGTAATGGAGCATAACGGGGATCTTTATTCATGCGATCACTTTGTATATCCCGAATATTTCCTGGGCAACATCGCGGATACTCCACTGATTGAGCTGGCCAAATCGCAGACGCAGTTTGACTTCGGCGTTAACAAGAGAAATAAGCTACCGAGGTATTGCCTGAAGTGTGATGTGAGATACATGTGTCACGGAGAATGCCCCAAGCACAGGTTCCTGACTACACCTGACGGTGAACCGGGACTGAATTATCTTTGCGAAGGATATAAGATCTTCTATAAGCATGCAGAGCCCTATATGAAATTCATGGCAGAAGAGCTTCAGAACAAGCGCCCTCCTGCCAATGTAATGAACTGGATAAGGAACAGGGAGAACCAGGTTGTCAGACCTGTTGTCCCGGGCCGGAACGATCCCTGCCCCTGTGGTTCGGGAAAGAAATTCAAGAACTGCTGCATGGGAAAGCCCGGAAATCCTTTCGTGCCAGGGTTAAGTAACAGAGAGAAAATATAGTTGAAATAAAGAAATTGCACTTACGATCCGTCAGCTGGAACTTGCCTACCAGCCTGGAATTCCAACAATGAGGCTTAACACCGGCAGATGGAACGACACAGAATCCTTTGACGATCTGATGGCCAACAAGGGAATTGAACCAAATCTTCCCGGATACACGGATGATAAGGGTTTTGAATGGGTAATCGATCAGTTGGGGAGAAAGCCGCGTGCCAGTTCTTCGCTGTCGCCGTATTTAACCATAAGCTTTGCAAGGCGCTTGTGAAGATTCTTCCTTACCTGTGCATATGACGGATCGTTATATACATTCTTCATTTCGAGCGGATCTGCCACTCTGTCGTATAGCTCCCATTCGTCAATGTCGTAATAGTAATGCATCAGTTTATAGCGCCGGGTGCTCATTCCGTAATGGCGCTTGACCATGTGCGATCCGGGATATTCGTAATAATGATAATAGTGCTCCTTTCTCCAGTTACCGGGTGTATGGCCCTTGAGTATATTTAGCATGCTTCTGCCCTGCATATCGGAAGGCACTTCGACGCCGGCAATTTCAAGGAATGTCTCGGGAAGATCTATATTTGATACCATATCGCCGTTTACGGTTCCGGGCTTTGTAACCCCGGGCCAGCTTATAAGAAGCGGTGTCCGGTACGATTCCTCGAACATAAGTCTCTTATCGAACCATCCATGCTCACCAAGATAAAATCCCTGGTCGGAGGCGTAAATCACCACGGTATTTTTGTCAAGGCCTGTCTCCTTCAGATAATCCAGCACCTCCCCTACGCTTTTGTCCACGGCCGCAATACAGGCAAGATAATCCTGAAGGTACCGCTGGTACTTGAACCTTACAAGCTCATCACCCGAAAGGTTTGAAGAATAGAACTCCTGTATAATCGGATTATATACCGAATCCCATTGTGCCATTTGTACAGGATCGAGTCTTGCAAGTCCGGTTGACTTCATCTTCGACCTGTCCTTGTACAGTTTCAGGTCCTCCTCCAGCCTCATTGTCTTTGAGATGGTCATGTCCTGTGTTTTTTCTGCTGTGCCCCTGTTTGAATAATTGTCAAAAAGCGTGGGAGGCTCAGGAAAGGTAACGTCCTTGTACAGAGTCAGTTCTTCAGGTCCAGGCTGCCATTCCCTGTGAGGGGCCTTGTGGTGCATCATAAGCATGAAGGGCTTGCCGGAATCTTTGGCATCTTCAAGCCATTCGATGCATTTATCGGTTATAAGCTCCGTTACATATCCCTTTTCGGTATGCTTTCCCTCGCTTGTTATGAACTCTGGATTGTAGTAGCTTCCCTGCCCTGGCAGTATTTCCCAGTGATCAAACCCTGTGGGATCCGAACCAAGATGCCATTTCCCGATCATTGCCGTTGAGTAGCCGGCCTTCTGCAGGAGTTTGGGGAAGGTCTGCTGGGAGCCGTCGAAGGGTTTCTGCCCTTCGTTAGCCACAAAACCATTGAGATGGCTGTATTTGCCGGTGAGTATCACCGCCCGGCATGGACCTGAAATTGAATTAGTTACAAGGCATCTGTCAAATCTGATGCCTTCCGTGGCTATCCGGTCGATATTTGGTGTTGCCGCCAGTTCCTTCAGCGCGCCTCCATAGGCGCTTATAGCCTGGTAAGCGTGGTCGTCGGACATGATATAGATAATATTGGGACGCTGCTGCCCATTCTGTGCTGTTGCCTGATGACAGCACAGAGCAGCCATTCCGATCATTGCTGTAAGTTTAAGGTCGGGTTGCATATTTATTTTGTCTGTTTGATTTCAAATGATCCTTTCAGTTCTTCGCTGTCCATGTATCCGTAACGGACCGCCTTTACACGTATATTGTAGTTGCCGGGTTTAAGGTGCATTTGTCCTGAATACAACAGCCAGTGCGGATTTTCCTTATCTTCAAAGGTATAAACTATCGAGGCTCCGTGAGTCGGGCAGTAAAATGACAGTGTCATTGGCGATGACCAAGTACCGCCTGTTCTAAGATTTTTTGATGCCCTGTCCTCAGGTGAGTTGACAATGAAATAAGGAGTGTCCGTCACCGGTTGTTTCATGTCGGGCCACATCTGCCTTATCATCTCAGGTTCATTCATGTGGCCCAGATCTCCTGTTGTCAGCGTCCATTGTTCATGCTTTTCCCTGAGTTCATCAAGTACTTTCAGATACTTTGGATCATCTGCAAGGTTGTTGATCTGGTAAGGGTCCTTCCTTACGTCATAAAGCTCCTCGGGAGGCCTGGTGGAAGCCATCCATGATTTCTGAGGTCCTGTTAAGCTGCCTTCCGCATCGAGCCGGAGCATTTCTTTGTAGATGGGCATGTTGTTAAGGTAAGGAACCCAGATCTGAAATGACTCGTTGGGATAGTAATTGCGAATGTACAGAAAGTCTTTTGTCCTTACCGAACGTATCATGTCGTACGATTCATCTACCCGGTCGCGGGCAGCATAAACGGCATCCCTTTCAGGCTTTGTCTGGTTACCGAGAAATGGTCTTCCCTGCATATGGGCGGGAACCGGTATTCCTGCGAGCGAAAGAACCGAGGGTCCAAAGTCGATGGAGCTGATCAGCCTGTCGTCAACAGTTCCGGCGTTCATTCCATCGGGGAATTTAATTATAAGTGGAATTCTGAGACCTGAGTCATAAAGCCATCTTTTTCCCCTGGGAAGGCCGTCGCCATGGTCGCCCCAGAAGAAGATTATAGTATTATCCAGCTCTCCTTCCCTCTCAAGTTCATTAAGCATTACACCTACAACTGAATCAAGCCTGGCAATGTTGTCGTAAAACCTGGCTATATTTTTTCTTACAATTTCATTGTCGGGATAATACGGCGGAACGGGTACAGATTCAGGGTCGGTTTTAACCTTGCTGATATCCCAGTTCTGGCTTTCGTGGGTTCCTACCCAGTTGAAAACGGCAAAGAACGGCTGGTTTTTGTCGGAGCGGTTCTTATAATGGGCGTTTCTGCTGCATTCATCCCAGATACTTGCCGGTACCGGGTCCTTTGCAAACTGATAGTCGGTTTTGTTGTTATTGGTGCAGTAGTATCCGGCGGTCCGCATATATTCGGTGAATGTCTTGACATAGTGAGGCGGGACTGCGGTGAATTCAACCGGATTCTCAGCGCTTCTCCGGAAGGAGGTCGTCCTCATGTGCATGCACCCGATGGATGTCTGATACATCCCGGTGATTATTCCGGCACGGCACGGCGCACTTATGGCAGCAGTTGTGAATACGTTGGTATATCTGACACCCTGCGAGGCAAGCCGGTCGATATTGGGAGTCTTAATGGTGTTATCTCCGTAACAGCCAAGGCGCGGGCTCATATCCTCAGTGGATATCCAGAGAATGTTTGGCTGACGGGGCGTTTGCTGGCTGTAGGCTGCTGTCTGCATGGCAGCCAGTGAAACAAGCCCGAGATTCAGTGTTGACCGGAGGGTTATCATAGCAAGAGTTTAAAATTTTTTTGCGTCAGACCGGTTTTATTTTCCGGGATACATTTATTCATGGCATATCTTTCCATTCAGGATTCGGGATCATCATGAGTGCACCGGTCTCCTGTCTCCATGCTTTGAGAAGGTCGTACAACTCCCTTGTCTTTTGGGGATTGACTGCTGAAATATCGTTGGTCTCCGACAAGTCGTTTTCCAGATCATACAACTCCTGCCTGTCTTTTTCGAAATTATCGACCAGTTTGTATTTTCCGAGGCGCACGGCGCTTCCCGGCCAGGCGCCCTGGTTTGAATAGTGGGGATAATGCCAGAAAAGAGGACGTGATTTCATCCTGTCCTTTTTCAGAAGAGATACTATGCTGGTACCGTCGATACTATTTGCCGGCTGAACAGAACCCGTAAGCTCAATAATCGTCGGGAAGAAATCGATGGTTGAAACGGGTGTCTCCCTTACTGTTCCTGGTTTAGCCTTTTTCGGGTATTTTATAATAAGCGGGACCCGGATACCTCCTTCATAAAGCCAGCCTTTGCCGGCTTTCAAAGGGTAATTGCAGGTTGGCGAGCCTTCAGATGTTGAAAGGCCCCCGTTGTCGGAGGTGAAAACAATGATTGTGTTTTCATCGAGATCCAGTTCTTCGAGTCTTTTTACAAGTCTTCCTATATTTTCATCAACGCTGTAAATCATGGCTGCATAGACGGGATTACTCTGTATAATACGTTCCCTGAAGTTCTCATTCATTGATTCCCTGATCCATTCCCTTTTGCGGGTGAAGGCTTCAGTATCTGAAAGTCCCATTGAATCAGCCTTAAGTGAAAACTTCCTGATATGCTCTTCCTTTGCCTGCATGGGATTATGAACAGCATAATATGACAGATAGACAAAGAACGGATTGTCACCGGAGCTTTCAATGAACTTAATGGCTTCGTCTGTCTGGCGGTCGGTCAGATATTCTCCTGCCGGACCGTCTTCGAGCCGGGGATTCCCGTAAGGTGAGAAGTATCCGTCGGAGGTCTTGCTTCTGTTTGGCTGTCCGGCACCATGTCCTCCCCTGTTGATATCGAATCCCTGGTGCTCCGGCCAGAATTCCTCTCCTGCTCCAAGATGCCATTTACCGCTTATCAGCGTTGAATACCCGTTAGTTTTCAGCACTTCAGCAATAGTGATTTCATTTTTTTCAAGATTAAGCGTGAAGGGCAATGATACAAGCCTGTCGGTCGGAGCGCCGCTTTTAGAAGCCTGACGGCCCGGTATCCAGTCGGTGATCCCTGTATTGACAGTGCATTTTCCCGTCATTAAAGCAGCCCTTGTTGGTGAAGAAACCGGGCTGGCCGCATAGGCATTGGTGAATCTGATCCCTTCCCTGGCAAGTCTGTCTATATTGGGTGTTTCATAAAACCTGCTGCCATAGCAGGCCAGGTCAGTATAGCCGAAATCATCCATGAGGATGAATATAACATTGGGCTTTTGATCCGGCTGCCGTGAAGTTCCTGCAACTCCCGAAAGTGGTGCCAGGGCAAGCAGGCCGGCTGAAATTACAGAGGTTAAATCGCTGCGTCTTTCTTTTTTTTGTTCTTTCATCTGGCTTTTATCGAGTTCAGAAGATCTGTCAATTCCTTAACAATGGCCGGCTCGCTGCCTGCCGCATTATTCTTCTCCCCGGGGTCAGTCTTGAGGTTAAATAGCTGGTAATCGGGATCATTTCCTGTTTCGGTATTTGTATTAACCTGGATCTTCGGTCCCTGGCCAGGTTCAATCAGTTTCCAGCCGTTTCTGACAATTGAAAGCCTGGTCCGGGATGGTTGTTCCACTATCCACTCACGGCCTTTGTCCGATATTCCGGTCAGTACATCCATGTTGTTTCTGCTGTCCGGAGCCCCGCCTTCGGGTATTGATGCTCCTGCCAGACCTGCAAGCGAAGCCATCAGGTCGATCTGGCTGAATAATGCATCGGAAACGCCTTTCTTTATCGTTCCTTTCCATGAAGATATGAATACCACTCTTGTCCCTCCCTCAAAAGCGCTGTATTTTCCACCGCGGAGCAGACCGGCAGGCTTATGTGAACCGATCAGCTCAACTGCCTGGTCCCTGTAGCCGTCATCTACAACGGGACCATTATCGCTGGTAACAATGATGAGGGTGTTTTTCTGAAGCTTCATTCTTTTTACCGCTTTGACAATCTCTCCCACCGACCAGTCGAATTCAAGGATTGCATCTCCCCTGGGACCCATCCCGCTTTTGCCTGCAAAGCGGCCGTGAGGAAGCCTCGGAACATGGATATCGTGGGTTGCGAAGTAGAGAAAGAATGGTTTTTCGTGATTATCTTCGATGAACTTAACTGCCTTGGAGGTAATTACATCAGCCATATCCTCATCGACCCACAATGCTGTCCTTCCGCCTGTCATGTACCCGATACGGCTGATCCCGTTTACAATGGTCATATCGTGCCCGTGGCTGGGATGCATTTTCAGGAGCTCGGGGTTCTCCTTTCCGGTCGGCCAGTCACCGACTTTTTTACTGTAATCGACTGAAATCGGATCGGAAGGATCAAGTCCGACAACTCTTCTGTTTTCAACATAAACACATGGTACACGATCGCCTGTGGCGGGAATCAAAAAGCTGTAATCGAATCCTATATCCAGCGGTCCGGGTCTTATTTCCCCGTTCCAGTCAGGGCCTCCTGCGGGACCAAGTCCGAGGTGCCATTTACCCACAACACCTGTTGTATATCCCGCGCTCTTTATTACTGAAGGAAGAGTGATCCTGCCGGGCGTTATGAGAGCAGAAGCATCCCCCGGCAAAACACTGGTGCCTTCACGCCTCCAGGCATATTGTCCGGTGAGCAGGGAATACCGCGAAGGGGTGCTCGTTGCTGATGTGCAATAGCCATTCGTAAAGCGAAGTCCCTGATTTGCAAGCCTGTCAATATTCGGCGTTTTCAGACGGGTTGCACCGTAGCAACTGACATCGCCATAGCCCAGATCGTCGGCAAGAATGATTATTATGTTCGGTTTTTCCGAAGGCTGGGAAAAACTCATCTGGGTCAGTGATGCCGAAATAATTCCGGCCGATCCTGTAACGAGTTTTAAGTTCATTTTACTTACTTACTTCAAAGGAGAATGGAAAAATATCTGAAGGAACATGTGCATCATTCATCACTTGTTCCAGTTTCTTTACCAGGTCAGGATTTGATGGCGCCAGGTCAGTGGTTTCACCTTCATCCGCCGACAGGTCATAAAGCTCGACAGTGCTTTCAGTACCTTTGCCGGCATTCAGCTTAACCGCTTTCCAGTCTCCCATCCTTACTGCCATCTTGCCTCCCTGCTCGTGGAATTCCCAGTAGAGGTATTCGTGTTTTTTCTGCTTCTTACCCAGCAATTCAGGAAGGAAAGAAATCCCGTCAATCCCGGAAGGGACATCAATTCCGGCTATTTCTGCAAGTGTCGGCATTACATCCCAGAATGCAGAAACGTGATCAGAAACGGATCCCGGTTTCACCCGGTCGGGCCATCTTACTATCATCGGTGTTCTGATTCCGCCCTCATACATATCCCTCTTGTTTCCCCTGAGGGGTCCGTTGCTTTCGAAATAGTCGGGATCGGCGCCGCCTTCAAGATGGGGGCCGTTGTCGGATGCAAAGATCACAATCGTATTTTCTTCAAGGCCAAGCTCGGCAAGTTTTTCCATTATTTCACCCACATAGTCATCAAGCTGAGTCACCATAGCTGCAAAGGCTGCATGTGATTCAGGCTGTGAACTATAGGGACCCTGTCGGAATTCAGGACCCTCATCAACGCCTTCAAATACCTTTTCAGGATCAAATTTACCCCTGAATTTTTGCATGTACTCTTCCTTTGCCACCAGTTCCGCATGGGGAATAGTTGTGGGGTAGAACATGAAAAACGGATTGTTCCTGTTCTTTTCGATGAAACTCAGGGCCTCGGCATGGATAAGGTCAGGGCTGTATGCGCCTGCGCGGCTGCTGTCATTGGCGTGCAGCAGAATCATTTCCCTGTTATGCCACAGGTGGCCGGGAAAGTAGTTATGGGCAAGCCGCTGACAGTTGTAGCCATAAAATTCGTCGAAGCCCTGGGAGTTGGGATCACCTTCGGTGTTGATATAGCCAAGTCCCCATTTCCCGTAGGCTCCTGTTGCGTAACCCTTTGTTTTCAGCATTTCAGCCACTGTAACAGATGCCGCGGGCAGAGGCCATTGGCCTGCCGGCTTCCATTCCTTGTTTCCCCTTATGGGAGTATGACCGGTATGAAGTCCTGTCATCAGGCACGACCGCGACGGAGCGCTTACGGTGCAACCGGTATAATGCTGCCTGAAGAGCATTCCCCGGATGGCAAGCCTGTCGATGTTAGGGGTTGCAAATTTCTTTTGCCCGTAACAGCTAAGGTCGCCATAGCCGAGATCATCGGCAAGGATGTAAACAATATTGGGAAGAGGCTTTTCCTTTCCTGCCTGGGAGCAGGATACAACTGCAAGCGAGGTGCAGATAGTCAGGGGGATGGTTGGTTTCATCGGGTTACAGGTAGTTTAAAGTCCTGCTTGCTGCGCGGAAGCAGGGTTATGATATGCTGGTATTACAATTTTCTTATCCCGATCGTAAAAGCCTTGCCCGGGTTTTTTACCAGTATCTGGTCGATATCATCGTCGGTAAAACCCTTGGTTCTGAGGGCCGGCAAAAGGGCATTAAAGATGTCATTATAACCGTTGAAGTTTCCTCCTCGCGGCTTTGCGGGATCATACCATCCGGAATCGTGAGAGATCAGTACTTTGTCAAGGAGACCTTCATCCTTAAGCCGGGTAATCCTGTCAGCATACCATTCCACACTGTTAGGGGAGCCGGGTTCGATATTCCTTATCCGGATGTTATCGAGAGAGATCCAGGTTCCTTCTCTTGCAGCCCTTATATTTCCTTCAATGGTTCCTCCCTGGGCATGAACCCAGATGAAGGCAGAAGGATCGGCGCCGCATTGCTTAAGGATTTCAATTTGTTCAAATGCCGGACCGTCAGGTCCAGTGTGTGATGCGATCACCAGTCCGGTTTCAAGATGGGTAAGTGAAGCTGCTTTGATGATTTTCTGGTGTTCAGGGGAAAGATGATCGTCGGGATTCACCGCGATCTTTATAAATCCAGGTTTGATTCCTGTTCCCTCGATCCCGTTTTTGTATTCATCGATCCACAGAGCAGCAATTTCCCCGGGATCCAATTCATAAAAACTCTGTGGGATGAATTTGTTGCTCTGGGCTCCGTAGTAGCCGGTGTTGGTAATGAAGTTCACCCCTGAAACCCTTGACAGGGATTTCAGCAATAAGGGATCTCTTCCCAACCATTGAGGGGTGGCCTCGACTATAGTCTTTACTCCGTTTTGCTTTGCCTCCATTACAATGGGAAGAGCCCTTGCAATGACCGAATCCCTGTTCCACCTGAAATACCCTGTACTGTCGGCACCGATGAAATCCACCAGGATATGCTCGTGTTCAAGGGTAATGCCCATCCTGCCGGGCGATTCAGGTCCGTTAACGGTCATGACCATTTCATCCGGCACTCGCTTGCAGGTAATGATCACTATACCGAAAAGAAGGAAGAGTATAAGCCATAAAATGATCTTAAAATCATCAAAATCATCCATTTCCATAAGCTTTGTTTTTTCTGGGTTACACCGGCAATAAAAATAAGATAATTTATCGAAATACAGGTAACCCTTAACAATATCATTATGGCTCCGTCATTTTCGTTTTTAATCTCTGTTTTTCTTTTTCATTTCAGGATTTTCCTTGGTGACGGGTAATTTAGCATAATATGACCAACAGTTTTGTTATTTTTGCACGATGGAAAATATTTCTGGGCTGATTGCCGGCAAGCATATTATATTCTGCAACTGCGGAGGCGAAAGAATTGATAACGGATTACTGAAGGATGTTGAAGGACATCTTGGGAAAGTACCCTCAAGGGTCACCAGGTTGTCGGACCTGTGCGGCTTAGCCGCAAGAGAGAAAGATAAACTGACTGATTTGTTTTTAGCTGGTGAAGATTGTCTTGTCATTGGCTGTCATAGAAGGAGCATGGATATTTTGTTCGGGCAGGCCAGGGATTTGAACGCCCCCTCTCCTCTTTTCAGTCACCTCAATCTTATTGATTCATCTTTCTCAGAAGCTGCCAGGCAGATTGACGAATTCTGCGGGAACCAGAACGGAACGCCACTGGTAACCGATATTAAAGAAGAATCAGGATGGCCCTCGTGGTATCCGGTTATCGATTATTCGAGATGCACCTCCTGCGGCCAGTGCGCTGATTTCTGCCTCTTCGGGGTTTACAGCAAGGAAGAAGGCCGCGTATTGGTTGCCAATCCTGAGGGTTGCAAGAACAATTGTCCTGCTTGCGCAAGGATTTGTCCTGCCACTGCCATCATCTTCCCAAAATACAGGCACGGAGGTGCAATAGGCGGTTCGGATGAGATAGACGAACAGTCGGAGCAACAGAGGCAGGCACATGATATTGAAGAATTTTTGGGTAACGACATATACCAGGCCCTGCAGGTAAGGAAACTGAAAAGGCAGTCGATTATCAGAAAAGAGGCTATGAAAAAGGCGCTTTCGGAGAGGGACAGGGCTCGCGATGAATCATCTTTAATTTGAACATAAGCAATGTCGATATATAAAAATTTTATCAATGCTGACAGAAAATGCCGGAGAAAATTTCTGGTAAACATGGGATGGAAAGGCTTTCTTGGTTTCAGCAAATTCCGAAGGAGAGTCCGGAAAGGTTTGCCTTTCCCTGCTTTTCAATTCATTTCATTAACAAACGACTGTAACCTTCGGTGTCAGGGATGCTGGGTCACGGCTGCCGGCAAGCCTGATTACATGCCTCTTGAAAAGATTAATTCAGTTATTGAAGACGGGAAAAGGCACGGATCGTATTTCAACGGGATACTAGGAGGAGAACCTCTTATGCATCCGGATCTGATGGAAATCTTCAGGAAGCACCAGGATTGCTATTTCCAGCTATTCACAAACGGCACCATGCTCACCAGGTCAGTTGCCTCGGAACTACGGAAAAACGGCAACGTTACACCTTTGATAAGTCTTGAAGGAGATGAACTGGTTGCCGACGTCCGCCGTGGAGGAAACAACATATACAACAGGACTATTGAAGCTATTCGTATTGCCGTGTCGGAGAAACTGATAACCGGTGTGGCTATCAGCGTCTGCAAATCTAATATTGAGATGGCCCTTTCTGATGAATTTGTAAATAAACTTCATGATCTGGGTGTCATTTATCTCTGGTACTACATCTACCGTCCGGCCGGGAGCAAGCCCAACTATGATCTTGCTCTTGATGCTGATGAGATACTGCGGCTCAGAAAATTTCTTGTTGACGGACGGACCAGGTTTCCGATGGTCTTGATTGATTCCTACTGGAGCGCGAAAGGTGAGCCATTTTGCCCGGCAGCCGACGGACTGAGTCATCATATAAATGCTGCCGGCTACATTGAGCCTTGTCCTGTTCTGCAGATTGCTGCCAACAGAATTAAACCGGGCGATTTGAAATCACCTTATGATGGTTCTGAGTTTCTGAGGGATTTCCGGGAGCAGATACACCTTAAAACGAAGGGCTGTGTACTGATGGAAGATCCTGTCTGGGTGAAAGCTTTCAGTGAAAAGCATCATGCTCTTAATACCTCGAACAGGCCTGAATACCTGGATGCTCTTGAGAGGGCACCGCGACTGCCAAGTCATGGATCGATTCCTGCGATCCCTGAGAGGAACTTCATTTACAGGTTTGCTAAACGAACTGCATTTTTTGGAATGGGAGCTTATGGATAACATAAATCAGAATATTAAGGAAGTTGAATTGGAAGCTGTTTTGCCTCTGGTTGTTCCATTGGTAAATGAGCAGCGTGATGAGATCAGGAGGAAAGTGAAGAAATTCTTCTCTGAAAGGAAGATAATGCCGCCTGTATCATACGATCAGCTGGCAGTTTATGCCGGTATCCTCATATCGGAAAACAACTGGGACGAAAGTCATAAGGCATTTGTAATGGTATGCGGGGGAAATGAAATATGGAGGCCTATAGTTGGTTCCATACCATTCGACCGCCGTATGCTTCTGCTCCCGATGTGCCTAAGAAACAGTAAACTATGCACGGGAGTGGAAGATGAGCTTGGCCTTTTGTGCAGTGAATGCGGAAACTGCAATATCTGCTGTTTCCTGAAAGAAGCCGAGGACCTTGGATACATCACGATTGTGGCAGAAGGTACGACAATTGCAACCCGCCTTGTCGAAAGCGGCAAGGTTGATGCTGTCGTAGGTGTGGGTTGCATGGAAGTGCTTAGAAAAATGTTCAGTTCGGTAACAAAATATTCGATTCCGGCTATTGGGATTCCACTTGTTACCTGCGGATGCAAGGATACACAGGCCGATGCTCTCTGGGTGAGTGAGGAAATCAATTACATAGACAGAAATTCAGATTTTAAATTATTGAACATCAATAATCTGAAAGAAAAGACCTCTGCCCTCTTCACGGAGGCACGAATTGACAGCATGCTTGGACTTGCCGGTTCCTTAACGGGAAAGATGGTCAGGGAGATGCTTATGGCCGGAGGCAAAAGGATCCGTCCATTGCTCACCGTTCTTGCCTATGAGGCATTCGACAGTGATCCGGATCAGGATCTCCTTGCTCATCTGGCAATGTCGGTGGAGTGTTTCCACAAAGCCTCCCTGGTTCACGATGACATTGAAGACAATGATTCATTCAGGTATGGAAAGGAGACTATTCATACCCGCTACGGGATACCTGTTGCCATTAATCTGGGTGATCTTCTTATCGGTGAGGGCTACAGGCTGCTGGCTGAAAGCGGTCTGTCTCAGGATCGCACGGGTGAGTGCTTTAAAGCAGTTGCACAGGGTCACAGGGCAATGTCGATTGGACAGGGAGATGAACTTATGGCCCGGCACGACGGAAGGATACTCACCATGGATGAAATTATTGAGGTTTTCAGGAACAAAACCTCTGCCGCCTTCAAGGTGTCACTGCAGGTTGGGGCTATCGCGGCAGGCGCTGATAAGAAAACGCTGGACCTGCTTGAACAATTCAGCGACCTGATCGGAATCGCTTATCAGATGAAGGATGACCTTGAGGATTTCACAGTCGCAAACGGGTTTTCATCATTTGATGATCAGTCGATTCTGATTTCACTTCTGGCCGGGCAGGCCGGGCCCGCTGACCTCAGTGTTGTCACCGGAGCATTGAAAAACAAGAGTATGAAGGAACTGCATCCCATCGCGGAAAAATATCACATCAGGGAACAGATAACAACGATGCTTGCAGAGTATCTGGAGAAGACATACCAGTGCGTGGAAAATTTCGCCAACCTGAGGCTGAAACTTGCCCTGAATGAGATAGTGGGAAAAACTTTCGGAGATCATGTTTAGGCTTCTTGCAACTCCTTATATAAAGAAGTTTGAAGGGAAAAGCCCTGAAAAGATCCTGAAGCTTTCCCTGAACCTTCTCGACCCGGGATTTACCGCGAACCTTAGGGATTATGTCAGAACTTCGCAGACACAATCGGGCGGGTTTAAGGACAGGGCAGGAAATCCTGATCTTTATTATACTCTTTTTGGCTGGTTTGTTGCGGATGCTCTTGGAATGAAACAGGAGTGCTCACTTGTCTGGCCTTATGTCAGAACGGAGATAAGACTGAAGGAGCCGGAGGGAGTATATCTCCATTGTGCTGCAGTCTTGTCGGCTGTAAACGGGCAGGCAAAGTTTTTCAGGAAATCATTCGGCGCAAAACTGAGGCAGTCTGCAGGAATGAAGGATCAAAAACTTTACGGATCTTTCCTGAGCCTTTTGAGTTTTTATTACCTGATGGATTTCAGAGGTTTGTTCCGGATCAGGCAAAATCTAAGGTCGGTTACAGGAATTGACACCCTCCCCTGCCCGGTTACTTCAGCATCACTTGTTCTCAGCAAGAGTTTCAGGGAGCCTGTGGACGGACTTATTAATGTTCTTATGACATTTTATGACGGAAAGGGAGGTTTCAGGGCAACACATTCCACCACAATGGCTGATCTGCTTTCCACTGCCGTTGCCTTATATGCCCTCCGGTTTGCCGGATATGACCTCAGGGAAATAAAACCGGACTCGCTCGATTTTGCAGATTCACTATTCAGGGATGGAGGTTTTTCCGGTCATCCGCTTGATCCGGATCCCGATATTGAATACACTTTTTATGGCCTGCTTGCACTGGGCTCACTGAATGATTAATACCGACATGGACAGAATTACTCAAAGATACAACGAACTTGTTGCTCAGCTTATCGATAAACGCAATTCTGAAGGATTCTGGACAGGCAGACTTTCGACCAGCGCCCTGTCGACCTCAGTGGCAATTGTCGCCCTGAAACTTTCAGGGAATACCGAAGACCATAGCAGAGTTGAAGCTGGTTTTACATGGCTCTGTCGCAACATAAATTCAGACGGAGGCTATGGTGACACACCGGAGTCGGTAAGCAACCTGAGCACCACTCTTCTTTGCTACTCCGCAATTCACTTCTGCCAGAAAGGAGATTCGGGGAAACATGTTATTGCTGCAATGGATAAATGGCTTGCCGGTTACGGCATCAACATTAATTCCTCGGATGTTGTGCGTTCTATTCTGGATGTTTACGGAAACGATTACACGTTTTCGGTTCCGATACTGTCGATGCTTACACTTTGCGGTGTCTTGCCCGCGTCTTCGCTGGATAGTATACCCCGCCTGCCCTTTGAACTTACCCTGCTGCCTGCTTCCTTATACAGGTTCCTGAATCTGAAGGTTGTAAGCTACGCACTCCCTGCACTAATCGGCGTTGGAATATACCATCACAGCAAAAGAAGCAAAGGCATACCTGGAATCAGGCAGATAAGGGAGAAACTCATAGGGCCAGCCATCAAAAAACTTGACGGACTTCTGCCCGAAAGCGGAGGCTTTCTTGAAGCCATTCCACTGACGGGCTTTGTTGCCATGTGTCTGATAGATTGCGGAAAGACCGAAAATGATACCGTTTGTAAGGGACTTGATTTCCTGCGCAAACAGCAACGGGAAGAGGGTGGATGGCCCATCGACACGGATTTGTCGACCTGGGTGACTACCCTGTCAGTCAAGACTCTGGGAGAAGATATAAACATGGTACTGAAACAAAAGGAAATCGATGCCCTCAGAGCTCACCTCCTTAAACTTCAATATAAAACCATCCATCCTTTCAATGGAGCAAATCCCGGCGGATGGGGCTGGACAAGCTATTCAGGCTCCGTTCCCGATGCTGACGACACTCCCGGGGCTATCCTTGCACTCCTGCTTCTCTTTACAGGAAAAGAGGCCGAGATTGCCGCTGTTGAAAATGGCTGCAAATGGCTTACAGGCCTGCAGAATAACGACGGAGGATTTCCAACCTTCTGCAGGGGCTGGGGTAAACTGCCCTTTGACCGGAGCTGCGCCGATCTTACCGGACATGCGCTTCTTGCCATGCTGAAATCGGTTGAAATCCTTCATGATAAAATGAACAAAAAGCTGCTTGCTGATATCGACAGGACTATCTCAAAGGCAACCGCTTACCTGGAAAAGCACCAATCGGATGAGGGATCCTGGCTGCCTCTGTGGTTTGGCAACCAGCTGACTGCTGACAAAACCAATCCGGTGTACGGCACGGCGAAGGTGTGCATTTACCTTAGCGATTCACTAAGCTTTAAACGTCCGGGAAAAGATTTCATCACCAGGATAGATATTATGGTAAGGAAGGCGCAGGGATTTCTTCTGAAACAGCAAAACATCGACGGAAGCTGGGGAGGGAAGTCAGGGATTGAAGGCTCGATTGAAGAGACCTCGCTGGCAGTAAGCGCCCTTGCAGAAGTATACACTGATGAGTGTCAAAGAGGTATCAACTGGCTTCTCAGCCGCGGAAATATTACTGCCGCGCCGATTGGCCTCTATTTCGCCATGCTGTGGTACGATGAAGAGCTTTACCCACTAATTTACCATGTTGAAGCCCTGCGGAAATACATAAAATATCATGGAGGTGGGGAAAAATAAACCGGATTTATCCTAATGATAAATTACTCTATTCGTGATCAGAAATCATTTTTTCTTTTTGACGCTTATATGGCGAACAAAAATGAAAACATGGGTGAAATTTGTAAATTAAGGTTATAGTAAGAATTTAATAATCATATCAACTAACAAAAAAGCTTTAAGAAGGATGAAAACAGGAAAATTATTGACAGCAGTGCTGGTTGCAATGCTCAGCATTTCGAATTTAATGGCTCAGGACTGGCCTCAGTTCCTCGGACCTGACAGGAACAGCAAGTCGGCAGAAAAAGGTATTCTCCGCACATGGCCTGCCAATGGTCCGGAAGTGCTGTGGACAGCAAATGTAGGACCAGGTTTTGGCGGACCTGCAATCAAAGCAGGAAAAGTATATCTTCTCGACAGGGATGACAAAGTGGGTGAAACTCTCAGGTGTTTTGACCTCAATACAGGCAAGGAACTCTGGAAGTACAGTTACAGCGCTCCCGGATCTGTTCAGTTTCCGGGTTCACGGTATGTTCCGACCGTTGACGGGAATTATGTGTATTCAGTGGGTCATAACGGGGATATATACTGCATCGATATAAATACTCACAAGCCGGTCTGGAATAAAAACATCTGGACTGATTACGGAGGAGAAAAGCTTCCTACATGGGCAATTACGCAATGTCCGCTCGTTTATGGCGATATTGTCCTTGTGGCCTCACAGGCTCCTCAGGCCGGTGTTGTGGCATATAACAAACTTACCGGCGCCGTTAAGTGGAAGACTCCTTCACTCGGCGCTGTGGGCTATGTAAGTCCTGCGATTGTAAAAATATCTGGTGAGGACCATGTTGTAATGGTAACAGCATCGAAAAGAGGCGGAGGAATGGGGAAAATTGTAGGCATTAAACCTCAGGACGGAAAGATACTCTGGGAGTATGCTGACTGGAACTGCAATATTCCCGTTGCAAGCGCAGTTGATGCAGGCCAGAACAGGATTCTTGTCGCCGGAGGATATGAGCTTGGAACAGTAATGATTAAAGTGGATAAAAAGGCTGACGGATCGTTCACTGTAAGCGAGCTCTTCAAGCATAACAATTTTGGTGAGCACACAAAACCTCCTATCCTGCATAACGGTTATTTCTATGGCCAATTTTCGACCAACAGCAAGCGCGACGGACTGGTCTGCATGGATATGAACGGAGAAATAAAATGGAAAACAATGAGATCACCCAACTTTGACAAAGGCAGCATGATCCTTGTCGACGGCCTGATCATTGCAACTGACGGAGCAAACTCCCTCTACCTTATTGATCCGAGCCCCGAAGGCTACAAGCAGCTTGCCACGGCAAAAATGCTTAATGCTGCTGAAGGCGCGGACGCCAGGTTTGCAACACAGAACTGGGCTCCGATTGCACTTTCAGGCGGAAAACTTCTGATAAGGGACCAGGGCCAGATGAAATGTGTCAAGGTGACCCGATAATGATTCCGGTGACGGAAAACAACCTTCAAAGCATCGACAACTCCAATGAGAACCCTGTTTAAAAAGATTGAAGAAAAAGATATGCCTGAGAAGTTCACTCCTATCAGGCTTCTTTTCTTTAGTCTGTTATGCTCGGTGTTCTTCATCTATCCCAACATCACATTCTTTTCCATGGAACGCGAGCACCTTGGGGAGTCAAAAAACACGATGCATCTTATGTTCTTTATTTTCAGATATCTTTATTTCGCAGGCCTGACATGGTTTCTTATTAGCGTCAATCTGAGGAAGCTGAAGACTCCTTTTTTTAGTAAACGTTTGCTGTATTTCTTCCTTTAAATGATCTGACATGAGAATTCTGATTGTGGAAGACGAAACTGCAGCCTGCGAAAATCTGGCAGTGATCCTGAAGGAAATTGAACCAGAAATTCAGATTGCAGGCTGTACAGAAAGCATTACCCAGACAGTCAGATGGTTGAAAAACAATGAGCTGCCTGATCTGATCCTGATGGATATCCATTTGTCGGACGGTTCGGCTTTCTCTGTTTTTGATAAACTTACAATAGAAACACCGGTTATTTTCACTACGGCTTTTGATCAGTATGCCATAGAAGCATTTAGGGTCAACAGCATCGATTATCTGCTTCAGCCTGTAGGTATTGAAGAGGTTTCATGCTTCTATACAACCGACAAGAACACCAGAGTCTGCCTGAAGAACGGCAGCTGGTATTCCTATCCAGGAACTCTTGATCAGATTGAATCCACATTGAATCCCGCGGAATTCATCCGGGCGAACAAACAATTCATCGTTGCCCGGAACAGTGTCAGGAATCTGACAATATGGTTCGACAGCCGTTTGCTTGTGACTCTTGATGTAGAAACCCCGGAACGTATTTATGTCAGCAAAAACAGGGCAGCGGGATTCAAGGCATGGATAGTGAGGAATACATGACCCTGATGCCCCGGAACCGGAATTGAAGACTGGAACATAAAAAGATGTTAAAAAACATTAAATTTTAGTTTGCGGAAGATGTTGACAAGCATGATTTTATAGTTGATTGAAGTAGTTTTTATATCTTGCGGCCACAACACTCAAATCTGTTTAAACTCAGGCTAAAATAATTATTGATAGTATTATGAAGTACTGTAAATCAACTATTAAAATCAAAAAAATCCCAATATGAAACCCACATGTATCAAATACACAAACACGTATGTATATAAATTTCAAACATGTGGGTTCCATCAGACCTTAAAAATCAAAATTATATACTTATGAAACGAATTCTGACAATATTGCTTTCCCTTATAATTATTGGCGCCATAGGATATGGAGTCTTCTATCTGATTTCCCAGGATCCTGAAGTATCCGCCAATCCATCTGAAAATTCCTCGGTTACGATTGAAGACAATGAAGTAACCGGATGGAGGGAAGACGACCGGTCGGGGATATCCTCAGAAAAAGGATTGCTTAAATCGTGGCCTGATGGCGGACCCGGACTTATCTGGTCAACCAATGAATTGCCCAAGGGACACTCCTCTCCCACTTTCGGGAACAACACTATTTATATCACAGGTCTGGAAGAACCAAATGATGTGCTTGTTGCCCTTGATCCTTCAGGAAAGATCAAATGGAAAACTCCTTACGGAAGATACTGGGAGAAGTCAAATCCGGAAAGCAGATGTACACCAACGGTGGATGGTGAAAAAGTTTACGTATCCAGCGGATTCGGTGACCTGGCATGCATAAACGGCATTTCCGGTGAAATTATATGGTCGCAGAAGGCAAGCGAAGAGAATGGAGGAACATACGGTCCCTGGGGTATAGCCGAATCTCCAATGATTGATGGTGAAAAACTGTATTTTACAACCGGAGGTCCTCAGACAACAACAATAGCACTCAACAAGAATTCAGGTGAGCTTATCTGGAAATCGGAGAGCGTCAATGATCCTGCTTCTTATCTTTCTCCGACTCTGGTAGAGAAAGCAGGGACAAAAATTCTGGTAAACCTAACACCACGATACATTTTTGGCATTGATGTTTCGGATGGAACCATGCTTTGGAAAATAAACCACAGGGAGGCTCTGGGCAAATCCGATATCAACGATACCGGCCAGATTTTATGTGTCACTCCGGTATCTTCAGGTAATATGATTTATATGACCGGAGGATATGATCACGGAGGTGTGATGATTGACATGGGCGATGACGGTAAAAACGCTACTTTTGCATGGAAAAACGAGATTCTGGATGTTCACCATGGCGGGGTTGTCGTTGTTGATGGCTATATTTACGGAGCGAACTGGATAAACAACGGAAACGGCAACTGGTGTTGCATCGACTGGAAAACAGGCAAGCTCATGTGGGAGGAACACTGGAACAACAAGGGATCAATTATAGCCGCTGACGGCATGCTTTATATCTATGATGAACGGAAGGGTTCAGTTGGTTTGCTCAGACCCGATCCGTCAAAGTTTGATCTGGTGAGCAGTTTTAATTTTAAAGGCGGATCAGGCCCATACTGGGCACATCCCGTTATCCACAACGGTGTGCTTTATGTAAGGCATGGTGAAGCTCTCAATGCATATGATATCAAGGAAAAATAACAGGCTTTTAACAGGAGTGTCGGCATTGGTATTTGCCGCGGTACTTGCCTGGTGGCTTGCTGATGATCACTATCCGGCCGAAATGAACATGAGGGTCCCGGGTATGGATAACAGACCGAAAATTGAACCGCGGTCGGAGGAAATCATTGTCGGTGAATTCTTCGACTCGCTGGGTACGTTTGACGGAATGGTTCCGGGCGAATGGCCAAGGTTCAGGGGTGTCAACTTCGATAATATAGTTAAGGACACCTTTGCAATGGCTGAGTCATGGGACACTACAGGTCCTCCGGTTATGTGGAAGGTAACTCTCGGCGAGGGCTATGCCGGACCGGCTGTTAAGAACGGAAGGGTCTACGTACTCGATTACGACGAAAGAAGAAAAGCGGACGTGCTTCGCTGTTTCTCACTCAAATCTGGTACGGAGCAGTGGCGGAGATGGTATTATGTCGACATGAAGCGTAATCACGGCTATTCCCGCACCATACCGGCGGTTACCGATAAATACGTGGTTACAGTAGGACCCAGGTCGCACGTGATGTGCGTCGATCCCGTTTCAGGAGAACTTTTCTGGACCATCGACATGGAAAAGGAGTTTGGCGTTCCCGGAAGTTCAAAGGGAAAAATCACACCTGATTTCTACTCCGGCCAGTGTCCTCTTATTGATAACGATGTTGCAGTGCTTGCTCCCGGCGGAAAAGCCCTGATGATCGGCGTGAATTGTTCTGACGGGGAGATACTGTGGCGCACACCGAACCCCGACTCGCTGATGATGTCCCATGGATCTATAATCCCCATGGTGATCCACGGAAGGAAAATGTACGTTTACAATGCTGTTGGAGGCGTTGTAGGCATTGCTGCTGACGGGAATGATGTCGGAAGAGTCCTTTGGAAGACAAAGGAATGGAACCCGGCGACAACTGCCGCCTCTCCCCTGTACCTTGGGAATGGCGAAATAGCAGTGTTCGGAAGCTATGGGGCCGGCGGAGGAAAAATCAGGATTGACTTTGACGGATCAGGATACTCGGTTGCCGTGATAGAAACTCACAAGGCTATGGAAGGTATTTCCAGCGACCAGCAGACGCCAATTATCACTGGAGATTATGTATGGTCGGTGATGCCTGAGAACGCTGGACCCCTGAAGAAACAGCTTGTTACATACCATAAGTCCGATCTGAGAACACTCGTATGGAGCAGCGGCAAGGACATGAGATTCGGACGGGGACTCGGACCATTTATAGTAAAGGATGATAAACTGATACTGCTCGATGATGATGCAAACCTTTTCATCTTCAGAATCGACGGCTCACAGGCAACCCTGCTTTCACAATTTGACATACTCGACGGAATCGAGGCCTGGGGACCGATGGCCATAGCAGGAAACTTCCTCATCCTTAGGGATGCAAGAAATATGGTTTGTCTTAATATCGGGAAAGATAGTTAATATGGGAAAGAAACCTGCAGCAATATTTTCACTGATCATAATACTTGCCTTCATGGCATACATGATCTATGACGCGACAAGAGGTTCAGGAGGAACTGAGAAGCCGGCAGCAACAACTACCGAGGAATATGAGGCAGACTGGATTATTGAAAAGATTTACAGCCTGCCGGCAGGATCCCTGACCTCGGTAGCCGTTTCTGAGAACGGAGGGATATTTCTTGGCGGAGATGCGTTTGTTACCGCCCTGGATCAGAATCTTGACGTACAATGGTCTCTTGAAACTGAAGGAAAGATAACAGCCCTTTCAGTGACGGGTGATACGGTATTCGCTGCAACCACAGAGACTATTCTCCTCGTTTCCGCTTTAGGTAAACTGATTACCGAGTGGGGACCTTACGAGGGGAACAGCATTATAACATCAGTGTCTTCCGGCCCGGAGCTTGTTGCAATTGCTGATGCCGGAAACAAGAGGGTATTTGTTCTCGACAAGGCAGGCGAAGTTCTCAGAATGATGGGTCAGGGAGATGAGAAATTTGTCATTCCGAGCGGTTACTTTGATGCTGCCGTGTCGGGCAATCTGGTTTTTGCTGCCAATACAGGCAATAGGAGAATTGAGACCTGGACAACTGACGGCAGGAAGACAACTGAATTCGGAGAACCGGGAACAGCCCCCGGTGCGTTCTGCGGATGCTGCAACCCGGCACATTTTGCAGTGATCCCCCAGGGATTCGTCACTGCTGAAAAGGGAATCAACAGAATCAAAATACTTGACCGTGACGGTAAATTTGTTGAATTCGTTTCAGTGAACAATGAATTCAATCAGTCGGTCCCGCTTGATGTGGCTTCGGCCGACGGAGTCACTATATATGCTGCAAACAGCTTTGATAATAAACTTTATGTGTTCAAAAGAAAATGAATAAGTTAACCAGACCGGAGTTTTTAAGGAAGCTTGCAAGAAGTCTCTTGCTTGCCTTTCTTGCTTTTCTTGCACTTGCTCTCGGATCACGGACTGTAAGCGGAAAGGATTGTTCAACCTGTCCGGGAAAAGGACTCTGTGCCGGAGACAACGACTGCAGTAAATACTCAAAATGATGAATAAAGACAGGAACTTATACCAATCACGAAGGGATTTTGTCCGGAAAGCCGGCAAATTTCTTGTTGCTGTCCCGGTAATCGGTTTGCCTGTCGTTCTGTCGACCAGGATTACTACCGCGGGAACGGTCTGGCAGATCGATCCTTACAAATGCAACCAGTGCGGACAGTGCAAGACTCACTGTGTCCTCACTCCTTCGGCCGTCAAATGCATACATAATTTTCAGATGTGCGGCTATTGCGACCTCTGCGGAGGCTACCTGCGGCAGGGGACAAAAACTATCAACACCGGAGCTGAGAACCAGCTCTGCCCAACTGCTGCAATAACCAGAACATTTGTGGAGGAACCTTATTTCCAATACACAATTGATGAAGTTCTTTGCGACGGATGCGGAAAATGTGTAAAAGGATGCAAGGATTTTGGGAATGGTTCCCTTTACCTGCAGATCGATCAGGATCTGTGCGTGAATTGCAACGAATGTGCTATAGCAAGGAGTTGTCCGTCGGATGCGATTTCCAGGATTTCAGACAAAGTGCAGTATATTCCAAAAGAAAAGATTTAACTGAAGGTGAAAAAGAAATTGCCATATATCCTGTTATTCCTTATGCTTGCATGGCATGCGGTGCTTTTTGCACAGGAAAGATTTCCAAGGCCGGAGTTTGAATCCGGATATGTTTATCCCGTGCATCAGATGCCCGCTGACAGGGCTCCCATATGGGAATATATCGATCTCGCAGTGCTTATCGGGGCTCTTTCTGTGGCAGCGTGGCTGGCGCTCAAAAAACGCTCGCGTAATGGACTTTTATGGCTATCAGTATTTTCCCTGGCCTATTTCGGATTTTTCAGGGAAGGATGTATATGCTCAGTCGGCTCGGTTCAGAATGTTGCCCTTGCACTTTTCAACGACGGATATTCGATTCCCCTGACTGCTCTCCTGTTCTTCATGATACCTCTGATCTTTGCACTTTTATTCGGCAGGGTATTCTGTGCGGGGGTCTGCCCTCTTGGCGCCATTCAGGAGCTTGTTGGTTTCAGAACCGTCAAACTTCCCAGGGTTGTTGAGTCGGTAATGATATCAGTGCCTTTCATTTATCTGGGAATTTCAGTTCTTTCGGCTGCAACTGAAAGCCAGTTCCTGATATGCCGTTACGATCCCTTTGTAGGCATCTTCAGGCTCGATGCACCGTATACAATGGTGATATTCGGAGGATTGCTGCTTGTCGCGGGGATTTTCATCAACAGGCCTTATTGCAGGTATTTATGTCCCTATGGTGTTCTACTGAATATATTCTCAAGGTTTTCAAACAAGCATCTTACAATTACACCGGCAGAATGCATTAATTGCAGACTGTGCGAGGATGTTTGTCCGTACGATGCCATTCTTCCCTCCGACATAGCCCGTCCCGCGGCGGACCCGGATAAGGAGAGAAAGCGATTTCTTACATATATATTGCTTGTGCCGTTTTTCGCAGCAGCGGGTGCGATAATTTTCGGAACCCTTTCCCCTGTTTTCACCGGTCTGAACAGTGATGTCAGGCTGGCCAGGGAAATCAGAGCTGAAGCAGAGAGTGGAATCCCGGCTGTTTCGCTGGCTGCCCAGGGTTTTAAGGAAGCAGGCACAACAGAAGCCGAACTGTTTGAAAAGGAAATTAAAATCCATGAGCGGTTCCGGAAGGGCTCCATATGGATGGGATTATTTCTCGGAATATCGTTCGGTCTCAGCCTTGTTTCGCTGTCAACACGAACCAGAAGAACAGAGTATGTTCCACATAAGGGCAAATGCTACAGTTGTGGAAAATGCTTTCAGTATTGCCCTGTACATTTAAATAAGATCAAGAATGATAAAGCTTGAAGAAAAGGATCTGAAGATTCTCAGAGGGATAAGCACCGCTGCAGGAATTTTTACCCTCATCGTGGCGCTGACGATGCTTTTGAGCATTGTCCAGCTGAAGGCTCTCGATCCTCTTGACAATCCCGCAATTGTATCGGTGAAGGAAGAATTTGACAAGGATCATGAAAATGCGGTTAAGGCGGAACAGGTAAGGGCGCTCGATCTGATGGCCAGGAAGGCCTATTTCTCATCGCGCCGGCAGGTTGAAACGGGTTCCTGGCTGCTGATTGCAGGAGCAGTTATATTTGTTCTGTGTCAAAGGCTCATAGCAGGGAGTGAGAAAAATATTCCTTCGGTTCCGGGAGAAAAAACCGATCAGGTCTCGGATAAGGCCCGTTATGCAAAATACCTTACAGGTACTGTGGCAGTCCTGACTGTGGCTGCAATAATCTCTTCATTCATTCTAAGAAAAGATCTGCCTGACCTGTCAGGAAAACGGACTGCAAAGGCAGAAAAGAGCGAGAAGAGGAAAAAGGACAAAGACGCTGCATCAGCTTCAGAGACGGCTGCAGCTTTTTCCCCAGATCCTGTCAACTTTCCCCATTTCCGCGGTCAGGACGGAAGGGGAATTGCCGGCGGCACTGGTTATCCGGTTGAATGGAATGCCGAAAACGGAACAAATATTAAATGGAAGGCGAGTGTGCCAAAAAGTGGAAAGAGCTCCCCTGTAATATGGGGCGACAGACTCTTTGTTACCGGCGCTGAAGGCAATGATTGTGAGGTATACTGTCTTGACAAGAACACCGGCGATTTGTTATGGACTGCTGCTGCGTCAGGACTTCCCGGTCAGCCCGCCACTTCCCCCGAAACCGACCAAGAAACAGGCATAGCTGCTCCCACAGCCGCTACCGACGGCAATTCCGTTTGCGCGATCTTTGCAAACGGAAACCTTGTCTGCCTCGATTTTGACGGTAAGCTTAAATGGGGCAAGAATATCGGAACTCCGGCTAACGTTTACGGGTATTCATGCTCTGTAATACTTCACGATGGCCTTCTCATAGTCCAGTTCGATTCGGATGAGAAAGTATCGATGATGGGATTCGACACAGCTACAGGAGATCTTAAATGGGAAACTATCAGGAGAGGCAGATCAACATGGGCTTCGCCTTCGGTGGCGACCTTCAACGGAATAACTCAGATACTTATAAACGGCAACCCGGAAGTGGTGGCATTCGATCCGGCCACTGGCAAGGAGCTTTGGGCAATCGAAGTCCTTTCCGGTGATGTAGCCCCTTCGCTTGCGATAAACAGCACATTTATTTACGCAGTCACTGATTATGCACGACTGGCAGCAGTGAAACCCGGGCCTGGCCCTTCGATAGCCTGGGAAGACAACATGTTTACATCGGACGTTTCAAGCCCGGTTGCCAGCGAGCAGTATCTTTTTATATCTACCGGTGTAGGCGATGTGGCTTGCTATGATGCTATCAGGGGAGACACTCTGTGGACTCATTACTTCATGGATCAGTTCTATGCTTCACCGATCATTGCCGATGAGAAGGTATTCCTTCTCGATCGCAGCGGTTTGATGCATATTGTTGATGCCGGACCTGAATACAATCTGATTGCCGAATCCCCGATCGGCGAACCTTCAGACTGCACACCGGCATTTTCCGACAAGAATATTTATATCCGTGGTAGAAACAATATTTTTTGCATTTCACAAAATTGAAAGAGGAAACTAAACATACCAGAACCTGCAACTGCAACTCCGGTGCACTTTCTGTTGAAGAAATTACCTCGGTGGTTGATGCCGTTGTAAGCGAAACAGGTACCGGAAAGGAAAAAGTGATACTGGTGCTCCAGGAAGTCCAGAAAAGACTTAATTATCTTCCTTCTGAAGCTCTTAAGCACATCTGCAGGGTGACTGAAATCACGCCCGGACAGATTTCAGGAGTTTCAACATTCTATTCCCAGTTCAGACACATACCGTCAGGGAAACACACGATAAAAATCTGCTCCGGGACCGCGTGCCACGTAAAAGGATCGGAGCTGATTTCAGAAGCATTCAAAAGAGATCTCAAGATCACGGAAGAGAGGAACAGCTCCCCTGACAATCTCTTTTCGATTGAGGAAGTTGCCTGCCTGGGTTGCTGCACGCTTGCGCCTGTTGTCCAGATAGATGAAAAGACTTACGGGCATGTGAAACCTACTGAAGTGATTGAGATTGTCACGGATTTTCTCCACACCGTCGGAAAGCAGAGTGCTCAGAAAAAGGATTCAGTAAAAGAGGAATATGATGCCGAAGTCAGGATTGGACTGGGATCTTGTTGTGTTGCTGGCGGAAGCAGGGACGTGCTGGGCAAGCTGCTCGACATAAGAGAATACTATGATCTTAACATTAAGGTCAAACCTGTGGGTTGTGTTGGCGTTTGCAACCAGACTCCACTGCTCGAAATTGTATCCGACGGTAAAGGAAGTTCCCGGTACACAAATGTGAAAAAAGACCAGGTCGAGGAAATTATTCTGAAACATGTCAAGCCAAGGTCATTTGACAAGAAACTGAGATTCAGAATCAATAATTTTGCTGATTCCTTCCTTTCAGACGATATGGTTTACAGTCCGGTAAATATCCCGGCTGATACCAGGGAAAATACCCTTGATAATTTCCTTAGTACACAGTACCATATTGCCACCATTAACGGTGGTGTTATGAGACCTGATTCATACGACGAATATGAGCTTCTCGAAGGATTCAGGGCCATTAAGGCAGTGTTGATGGCCAATAATCCACAGGAGGTGATTCAGGTTATTACCGAAAGCGGATTAAGAGGCCGGGGAGGAGCAGGATTTCTGACCGGAAAGAAATGGGAAATATCGTCAGGAATGAAGGAGAAGCCCAAATATGTTGTCTGCAACGGTGACGAAGGTGACCCGGGAGCTTTTATGGACAGGATGATCCTTGAGTCTTTTTCCTTCAGGATTATTGAAGGAATGCTCATTGCCGGATTTGCAACCGGAGCCGACCATGGAATCTTCTATATAAGGGCGGAATATCCTCTGGCTGTTTCAAGAGTGAGGAATGCACTGAAAATATGCAAGGAAAAAGGAATAGTCGGAAAGAACATACTTGGGTCGGATTTTTCATTTGATATAGAGGTGTTTGAAGGTGCAGGGGCTTTTGTGTGCGGTGAGGAAACCGCACTTATAGCGTCTCTTGAGGGAAAGAGGGGAACTCCCCATCTGAGACCTCCCTATCCTGCAGTGAAGGGCTACAATGGCCGTCCAACGCTTGTCAACAATGTGGAGACGCTTTCACTTGTGCCCTGGATAATCAATAACGGCTCCGGTAAATTCAGCGATATCGGAACAGAAAAAAGCAAGGGAACCAAAGTGTTTGCACTCGCCGGCAAAGTTGCCAGGGGCGGACTCATTGAGGTTCCGATGGGTACAACAATCCGGGATATTGTAGAAAAGATCGGACACGGAGTTTTGGAGGGAAGGACTTTCAAGGCTGTTCAGATCGGAGGACCTTCAGGCGGATGCATCCCGGAAAGTCTTGCCGACACTCCTGTCGATTATGAGGAACTTACGCGACTTGGGGCCATGATGGGTTCAGGCGGAATGGTTGTTCTGGACGATACCGACTGCATGGTAGACATGGCAAGATACTTCCTTGAATTCACCCATAAGCAGTCGTGCGGGAAATGCACTTACTGCCGTGTGGGAACAAAGCAGATGCTTGAGATACTTACAAGGCTTACTCAGGGCAAAGCCACTATTGCAGAACTGGATGAACTGGAAAAACTATGCCATGATGTCAGTAAGGGAAGCCTTTGCGGACTCGGGAAAACAGCTCCGAACCCCGTAATAACCGGACTGAGATACTTCAGGGAAGAATATGAAGCCCACACCCGGGGAATATGCCCCTCAAAGAGATGCAGGGATCTTGTTAAATATGAAATTACCGACAAGTGCACGGGATGCACGAAATGTGCACAGGACTGTCCGGTTGACGCTATTCCCTTCAAACCATACGAAAAACACCAGATTGATCAACTGCTCTGTACCAAATGCGACAACTGCAGGATTGTTTGTCCGGAAAACGCCATTGAACTAGTTTATGTAAAAGATGAAGATCATAATTGACAATACAGAAGTCGAGGTAAAAGAGGGCCAGACCATCCTTGAAGCGGCACACATTGCAGGAAAAGATATACCTACTCTGTGCCACAGGGACGGTGTGGAACACTATTCTTCATGCATGGTTTGCATGGTGAGGGACAGGAAGAAGAACAATTTCATACCCTCATGCTCGGCTCTTGTACAGGAAGGAATGGACATAGACGCTTCTGGCGAAGAGGTTGTCAGCCTGAGAAAAAAGGCTGTCACCCTACTGCTTTCCGAACACAGGGCTGAATGCGAGGCACAATGCCGGATTGTTTGCCCCATGGGATACAACATACCTCTGATGAACAGGCTCCTCATTGCAGGGGAACACGAAGAGGCTGCTGAACTTATAAGGTCCGAAATGAATGGTGGCGAACTGAATTGTTTTACCTGCAAAGCTTTTTGTGAGAATGCCTGCAGAAGAAAGAAGATTGACACTCCGGTCTCTATCCGGAACATCAGGATTTTTATTAGCAGGAATCTGCCACAGACAGCAAAATATAAGGTTTCTCCTTTCTATTCAAACAGTGACATCAAAAAAAGGTTCTCTTCAAGAATAGGTTCACTAAACGAAAAGGAGCAGCTTGAATGGGTGAAGGAATGCCCTGATGATATCAGGCGTAACAGGGGAATTGCCGATTATGCGTCTGCTTCTGAAGAAGCAGTAAGTTGTATGCATTGCGACTGCAGGGCTGCCAGCGAATGCAGGTTAAGGGACCTGGCTGAGAAGTTTTCACTTAAGGACCCGAAGGGGAAATTCGTCAACGCCCCGGTGGCAAAAAAGATAAACAAAAAAACCGGCCTGATTTTTGAAAATGCCAAGTGTATAAAGTGCGGACTTTGTGTAAGGGTAGTGGAAGATTCAACTGACGCGCCGGCGTTCTGCTTCATCAACAGGGGATTCGTTTCGGTCATTTCGGAGCCTCTCACTGTTGAATACGCTGATATACCGGCTTCCGTAGCAAAAAAATGCGCTGAGGTTTGCCCTACAGGAGCGCTGGCATTTATGAACAATGACAACGGAACATGAAATATATATTTTCCATATCACTTTTTATTCTTTCATTCACTCTGGAAGGATTTGCGCAGACTTCTGACCAGGAGTGGACAATATTCAGAGGAAAACCAGACCTGACAGGAAATACAACAATTGACGTTTCAGCCAAACCATCGCTGATCTGGAGCCTGCCTGCTACAGGCAGGACAAAATCGTCGCCCGTGGTCAGCAGCGGATTGATATTCTTTGGCAACGATAAGGGTACGGTGATGGCAGTGGGGACAGACGGCAGGATAAAATGGAGTTATGAAGGTGGCTCGCCTGCCGAAGCGCCTCCGATGGTGTACGACGACAAGGTGATTATAGGATTAAATGACGGATCCCTTCATGCCATAAATAAGTCCAGCGGAAAATTAGCCTGGAAATACAAGACTGATGGGCAGATAGCAGGTTCGGCAAATGCCTGGTCGACAGGAAAAAGATCCGGAATTGTAATTGGCAGTTATGATTATTACCTGCATTCCGTTGACCCTTCGAACGGATTGCTTCAATGGAAGCTCGAAACAATGAATTATGTCAACGGCACCCCGGCCGTCACTAACAATAATATCGTTTTCGGTGGTTGCGACGGATTCATCAGAATTGTTGACGCCTATTCAGGAAGAGAAAAAGATACAATTGAGATAGGTACCTATATTGCTTCCTCTCCTGCCCTTTCAGGCGGGAAAGCATGCTTCGGCGACTATGACGGCAATTTTTTCTGTGTTGATCTGCTCAGCGGAAAACTGGCCTGGGAAGTTCCCGCAGGTGAAACATCCGGATCGGTTGTGGCAATACCTGCAATAGGAAGGAATTCAGTTATCATTGGCAACGAGGATAAATACCTTTACAGCTATGACATTATTACCGGGAAGCTTAACTGGAAATTCCGTACCAACGGAAGAATTACCGGTTCAGCTGTAATCACGCCCTCCAAAGTACTTTTCGGAAGTGTCGATGGCAATGTTTATTTGCTCGGCTTGAATGACGGCAAAAAGATATGGAGCTTCAACGCGGGTTCTCCCGTCAGCAGCACACCGGCAGTAACAGGCGACATGTTTTACATCCTGACGGAGGACGGACGTTTGCTTGCTTTTGGAACCAGATAACAGGACCTGATCGAACATATTTCATTCTGTTCAGTTATATATTGAACAAGTTCCGGTACACCGGATCTTTTTGAACGGAAGCAAAATTTTATTACATGAAGATAGTCTATTTGATAACCGGATCGGGCGGATCCTTTTATTGCGGAAATTGTTACCGCGACATGCTCTATGTCCGTGCCATCAGGAAGGTTCCGGGAATAAAGGCAAGCGCCATACCCCTTTACCTTCCGCCAGACAAGACAACGGGCAGTGAAAGCGGATTTGACAAAAATGTTTTCTTCGGAGCAATTTCAATGTTTCTGAGGGAAAAAGTCCCTTTCCTCAGAAATATGCCTGCTTTTTTTGATAAATTCCTTGATTCAAAACTGTTTCTCCGCTTTGCAGCAAAACAGGCAGGAACAACAAGTACCGAAGGTTACGAGGAGCTTACCATAAGCATGATCGAGGGCGACAATGCATTTCGGAAGGCCGAAGTTGACAGGCTGGTCAGATACCTCACCAAAGACGGGAAACCAGATATAATCCATCTTTCAAATGCCCTCATCCTTGGAATTGCCCGTCAGCTGAAAAAGAGAATTGATGTAAAGGTTGTGTGCTCCCTTCTGAACGAGGATGACTGGATTGATGACATGGAGGAGCCTTTCCGTTCAAGAGCCTGGAAGATGATTGCCAAAGAGGCAGGATATGTCGATTTGTTTGTTACTCCAAGCAGTTATTACCGCGAACTGTTTAAAAGCAAGACAGGTCTTAAGGGTGAAAACGTACACGTGGTTCCCCTTGGCTTTGATCCTGAAAAAGACGAAATGTCAAGGACTGACAGAGAACCTTCTTCAATAGGTTTTTTCAGCCGCATAAGCAATTATAACGGCATTGACAAACTTGTTGATGCTTTCATTGAAATGAAAAAGCAGGATCAGGTTCCGGGACTGTCGCTGAAGATATGCGGGGGCTACACAGGGGTTGACAAGGAGTTCATTTCAGCCCAGATTAAAAAAATCAGGGAAAACAAACTGGAGAAGTCAGTGAAGATTTACCCTGAATTTGAAGGCGATAAAAAGCTTGAATTCTTCAGGGATGTTGATGTTATTAGCGTACCTGTCAGAAAATATGATGGTTACGGATTGTATCTTCTTGAGGCGAATGCCTCGGGAATCCCAGTTGTCCAGCCGGCAACGGGAGCTTTCCCTGAGATAATTGAAAGAACAGGCGGAGGAATAATCTACTCCCCAGATACGGTCAGCGAACTGGCTGACAACCTTACGAAGTTGCTGAAGGACAAGAAAAAGCTTGCAAGCCTTGGAGAAAAGGGCAGCCGCATGGTAAGAGAGGAGTTATCGCTCGCCAAAATGTCGGCCGGACTCGGGGAAATTTATAATAAAGCCATGTTATAATGCTTACACTGAATAATATCTCAAAATCGTTCCGCCAGCGCGGTGTTGTATTAAAGGACCTGGATCTTACCGTAAACGAGGGCGACACGGTTTCCGTTTCGGGTCCTTCGGGTTCCGGAAAGACAACCTTGCTTAACATCATCGGATTGCTCGACAGGCCCGACAGCGGAGAAGTATTTTTCAGGGGTCAGAATGTGCTCGGGTACAATCAGGACGAATCAGCTTTATACCGGAACAAAAATATAGGCTTCGTTTTTCAGGATCACTTGCTTCTGCCCTATCTGACCGTTCTGGAAAACATCCTGCTCCCGCTCCTTGCTTCAAAAACCTCTGACCAGGATTACAGGCAGAAAGCTGATGAGGCCCGAAGAATGATGGAAAAAACAGGAATAACCGGAATCGGATCCAAATTCCCGTATCAGATATCCGGAGGTGAAGCTCAGAGGGCTACACTTGTCAGGGCCCTTGTTAACCAGCCCTCTGTTCTGCTGGCAGATGAACCAACCGGTTCACTCGACAGGCGGAATGCAGAGAACCTTGGAGACCTTCTTACAGGCATGAACGGGGAATACGGCACCACTTTGATCCTGGCCACACACTCACAGGAACTGGCCGACAGAATGAAGGTTCATTATAGTCTTTCAGAAGGTAAACTGACCGATGGGAAACACTGATAATTGAAAAATGAAGCTAAGCCTCTTTCAGATTGTCTTACGATCCATCACCCATAATTTCAGGGGGTATCTCTACCAGGTAATCATCATAATCCTGCTCACGGGTGTTGTAACCAGTTCACTGATGACTGGCAAATCCGTTCGCAACAGCCTGAAGCAAACTTCTTTTGAAAAGCTTGGCAACACCGGGACTCTGCTGAGTTCAGGCATCCGGTATTTCGATCCGTCCCTCTCCGGGAGAATGGCAGCCGAAACAGGCGTCATATCGGCCGGAGTACTTGAGCTTGACGGATACTGCCAGAATTTTTCAACCCAGCAATTTGCTCCCCAGGTAAAAATTTTCGCGGTTGACAATAATTTCTTCCCGTTTCACGCCATTGAAGGCATCACTGTTTCCCGCGGCGAAGTTGCGATAAACAGGAAACTCGCTGATTATCTGGATGTAAAACCTGGTGATGAGCTGATTATCAGGTTCAATTCAATCACCGACATACCGGCCGATGCACCATTTTCGCCGGGCAAGGTGTCGAATCCATCAATTGTCATGAGGGTTGGCAATATACTGGGACCGGCTGATGCAGGCAATTTCTCGCTGGGCATAAGCCAGCTTATTCCGATGAACATTTTCATAAACCGTTCGGAACTGATTAATGCTGAAGGCGAAATTCCCGACATTAACAGGCTCCTGTTCGACAGCCGGAGCGGGATAACCCCCGATCTGGTTGAAACCGCATTCAGGAAAATAATAAGACCTGAAGATGCCGGATTATCTCTCAGGCCTGTTCCTGCCACCGGTGGATACGAGCTTGTAACCGACCGGATTTTCATCGATCAGGTTCAGGTTGATGAGATAAGAAGCAAGGTCGGTTCAGCTTTCCCTGCCATCACCTACCTCGCCAACAGCATCAGCAAGGGTGAGAAATCAACTCCATATTCATTCATTTCTGCTCTCGATCCTTCGTTGTATGAGGGTATACCCACAGGTAACACTATAGTTATCAATGATTGGCTCGCGGAAGATATTGGAGCTAAAACAGGAGATACAATCCAGGTTACCTGGTTTTCGCCCGATCCGATGAACAGGCTTACTGAAGAAAGCCTGGATTTCGTTGTCGGAAAGATTGTTCCAATGAATGATATCTGGTCCGATTCCCTCCTCATGCCTGAATTTCCCGGAATTGCAGGAAGCGAATCGTGCACCGACTGGGATGCCGGCGTAGAGATTGACATGGATCTTATAAGGGACAAGGATGAGGATTACTGGAACCGTTACGGGGGCACTCCCAAAGCCTTTATTGGCTATGAGAAAGGCAGGGACCTTTGGGCCGGAAACTTTGGACCGGCCACATCCATACGATTCAAAACTGATGTTTCCGGGAATGAATTAAGGGAGAAGCTTACTGGTTCACTCGATCCTTCCCTGTCGGGATTTTCGGTATCCGATCTGAGGCAGGAATCCGCGATGGCTGCAAGTAAAAGCGTTGATTTCAGCACTCTTTTCCTCGGACTTGGATTCTTTATAATTCTATCGGCGCTTATCCTTCTCATACTTATGGTAACAACACATTATGAATCAAAGAAGGACGAAGTTGCGACACTGTATTCCCTGGGTTTCACAAAGAGGCGGATCGAGAAACAGTTATTCCTTGAGACGGGCCTTACGGCTTTGGCGGGAGCATTAACAGGCGCCCTGGCGGGAGGATTCTTCAATGTGATTATTATTAAAGCCCTGAACTCGGTATGGCAGGGTGCTGTTCAGACAAATACACTGGTTTCCAGCTTTGATACGTGGTCGTTCTTAACCGGTTTCGCTTCCACAATGGCTGTAATTCTTATTATCCTTAAAATCAGATCCTCCAGGTTTCTTAAGCATCTCAGGGAGGCTGAAACCGGGGAAACCGTGAAACCTTCATCAAGGCTTAACTTAATTGCGCTTTTAATTACTGTTTCTGTCACAATAGTTGCAATAGTCCTGTCATTCATTCTGACTGATCACGCGACATTGCTTTCGTATATGGGAGGAGTTCTCATTTTCGCTTCATTCATCCTCCTCCTGCGGCAGTATTATTTAAGGCCCGGAAAAACCGGAGATAAAATTCTCAGAAGCAGCGGTCAGGTTTCGGATGCTTACTATTCGTTTCATCCTTCACAGGCCATAGCGCCTGTCCTTTTTCTGGCTGCTGGACTTTTTGCAGTAATAATCACCGGAGCCAACAAAATGAGCATAAGCGACAACATGCTAAAACCTTCAGGCGGGACGGGAGGATATTTACTTTGGGGAGAGTCGTCTGTTCCTCTCAAGGGTACACTGACGAGTGACGCCGGACGGAAGGAATTCGGTCTCGACGATCCCGATATGGAGGGACTATCGATATTACAGGGACGAAAGACAGCCGGCAATGATGCCAGCTGCCTGAATCTGAATCATATTGCCTCACCCCCGCTGCTTGGGATCGATCCCTCTGATTTCATCAGGAAAGGATCTTTTTCATTTGCAGTGACCATGAAAGGCATAAACAAATCAAACCCGTGGGAAACTCTGAATAAACCTCATGTTGACGGGACAATTTATGGTATAGCCGACCAGACAGTGATGCAATACGGACTGAGGGTTAAGGCAGGCGATACCCTGAAAATCAGGACTGAGAGCGGACAGGTGCTGAACGTAGTTCTGTCAGCCGGATTAAAATCTTCGGTATTTCAGGGATTTGTGCTTATCGGGATTGAAAACTTCAACAGGTATTTTCCATCTGTAGCGGGAAGCCAGATATTTCTGGCAAATGGAAACCGGGAGATGACGGATGATTATATAAACACTCTTGGCGACCGGCTGGCAGAGTATGGTGTCCATTTCGAACCTGCGGCTGACCGGCTTGCTTCGTTTTTTGTGGTTACAAATACCTACCTGTCGGTGTTTACAATACTTGGCGGGATCGGAATGATACTGGGAGTTGCAGGGATCGGCCTTATTCTTGTACGAAATTTCAATAACCGCAGAAGAGATTTCGGACTTATGCTGGCCGAAGGTTTTTCACTGAGAAGCATTAGAAAAATGATTTTCAGCGAACACTTAATAATTCTTATTGCAGGCATTGTAACCGGTCTTGTTTCTGCCCTTGTTGCAACCAGACCGTCGCTTGTAAATGATGCCGGCCTGCCCTGGCTTACAATAATAATTATGATCCTGCTGATTTTAGCTACTGGAATAACGGCGCTTCTCTTCTCTGTAAGGTCAGTAAAGACTGACGCCCTTATAAGCAGGATCAGGAGGGAATAAACTTCTATTTTTCACCCGCTGCAATCAGTAGTTGCCGGGTTCTGAAACAGATCGCTCCGCCTGCCACGGATAACACGATTAGCCTGGGGCTGTATAACGTTAGTCTCCCCTTTTCCTTAAAGCTTAATGCTGTAGTTGATCGAAATGATATTCATATCAGTCTGGTCCGGAAAGAAGTCCCGCTGAAACATGTATTCCAGTTCCAGGGAATGCTTTTTCGAGATATTGTATTCAAAACCTCCAGTAAACCTCTGTTTGTCGACGGTTCTGCTCACCTGGCCGAAGATTGGCATGAAGAGTTCTGTAGTCACAAACGGGTTCAACGGGAATTTGGGTATATCGTATGCTGCCTTGCCCCTTAGCCGGAGGAGCTCTTTTGATTCCTTGTCATTTTCGTCCTCAAAGTAGGTTTTATAGCGTTGCTGGAACCTGATCCTCCCGGAAATATCAAAGTCGCCCAACGCTGTCTTTGCCCTGAAGTCAGCGAACCATTTGTGACGGGGATGATATAGTTCATCATCTTCCCTCATTTGAGTGTATCTGTAAGAGATTCCAGCCGAAAAATGCTTGTTGAATTTGTATCCCAGTCCAAGGTCTGCAAAGCCTTCTTCAATTTCTTTTGCATCGTGATAAGTCCTGAGGTTGACATCTATCTCCAAATCGAGATCCTTCAGTATCTCCTTTTCGGCTGCAATTGAATACCATAAGCCAAAATCCTTGTCCTGAGCAAGGCTGAAGGCAGCTGTGTTTATGACAACAAGCATCACAAGGAGTATCTTTTTCATAGTGATGTTTCAACAATGCATTCTATGCCAGGTATTCGGTCAGCCCGAGATTCAGTTCCGGTTCCTTTTCGTTCAGTGATTTATATATAACCAAAGCGGCTCCCAGCGCTGTGGAATTGCTGATCATGGATGTGTAAACCTTCCTGGACGAAAACACTTTGGCAAGAAGTTTCAGGAAAATCCTGTTTTTTGCAAAACCGCCGGTTATGTAAAAATTGCCGATATCATCCTTTTCCGGAAGAATCAGTTTGATTGCTTCCTGTGCAAGATCAGCGAGTTCGCTCATCAGCTGGTGGTAGGCTTCATCAAACGACTTGAAATCGAACAGATCGATTTTCTCCCTGAATGCCCTCGGATCCGGGCCGCTCTGGAAAAACGCCCTCCTGTCGCCATGATACCTGTTCCCAAGCATGCGTATCAGATCGGGATCATATTTGACGTTCTTGTAAAAACTCTCGGTTGTCCTGAAGTGTTCATTAAGCATTCTGACGCCCATATCGTGCATATTGCCGAGGAAGAGCCTCGACGACTTAACCGGTTGCCGGGTGATACTCATATAGCAAAGGCAGTCGTTATCGAGCTGTTCTACCGTCAGCTTCTCGTTGTTGAAGGGATTCATGCTGATGCACCATGTTCCTGTAGAAACAAGAAGGAATTTTCCCCTGTCGCCTGAAAAATAGGGTGCAAGAGATGATGAACTGTCATGAATGCCGATGCCGACATTAATCTTTTTCCCGTCAATAGTCACCTCAGTGAAGGTTCCTACAGGAACAGGTTCCGGAAGATACAGGCCATTATCAGCAACCCATGGATGGTATTTCATGTTGTCGAAATCCCATAAACCGGTATGGCAGCCTATTGAAGTATGTTCCGAGCAGATCTTTCCGGTTACCAGATATGACAGATACTGCGGAAAGTGAAGAACATACCTCACTTTTGCAAAGATGTCGGGTTTGGTGGTTTTAAGCCAGAGAATCTGAATTCCCGAATTGAGCATTCCCAGGGCAGGAGATGCAGTCCTCCTGCAGAATTCATCCTGTCCTCCGTATCTCCTGTACAGTCGTTCCGGAATTTTATCATCAATCGGCTTGAGGTAGTTATATACCGGACCAACCCTCTTGCCGCTTTCATCCAGATAGACGATTGTAGCGCCGTAGGTGGCAAAATTAAGGGCAGTCAGGTCATATTTATCGGAATGTACAAGCTTTTGTATCGACTCCTGTATCCACTTCTCAACAAGTTCAATATCGTCGCACTCAAATCCGTCATCATCGAGCCTTTCAGCAACCCTTATCTCCTGCTCCTGAACGAGCTTGAGGTTATAATCAAACAGAAGCAGTTTTTTATTGGTTTTGCCTACATCAAAAATCGCTATTACTTTCTCCTTCATATTTGCTGTTTCCTGATTTTCTCAAACAAGTCCCTGGAATGTCTTATCTCCTGGTAAGTACTTCGGTTTCGTATTTTACAATCTCTTCAATGTAATCCTGGCCTACAGGGACATTTTCCTTCATGCAGTAGTAATCCCATACGGCTCCGAATGGTTTTGTTTTCATCAGTTCCATAAATGACAGCCTTTCGAATGTGCTGCCGTTTTCCTCGAATTTCAGGAGCGTCTGGTAAGGCTCAAGCATTGCAAACATAAAGGCCATCTGTGCCGAGCGGGTTCCGATAACATATGCTCCTATCCTGTTAAGGCTTGCATCAAAGAAATCAAGACCGATGTTAACCCTGTTGAGGAATTTGCCCCTGATGATTTCCTGTGCGATAAGCAGCAGGTCGTCATTGAAGGTAACAACATGATCGCTGTCCCACCTTACACCCCTTGTCAGGTGAAGAAGTATCTCGTCAATGTAAAGAAGAATTGAAGATATCTTGTCTCCGACCTGCTCCGTCGGATGAAAATGTCCGTTGTCGAGAGTAATAAGAGTGTTGTTTTTTACTGCATAACCCATATAGAAATCATGCGATCCGACAACCATCGCTTCCGAACCAATCCCAAACAGTTTACTTTCAACAGAATCCTTGAGGTATTTCTTCGGATATTTCACTGAAAAAATTTCATCAAGTGATTTCTTGAGGAGTTTACGAATACCGGCACGGTCGACAGGTGTATCCTTCGAACCATCGGGAATCCATATATTGTGAACTGAAGGTGTCCCCAGCTGTTTCCCCATTTCAGCGGCTATTGCACGGCACCTCTTGTTGTGCTCAATCCAGAACTTCCTGATCTTCGGATTCTTGCTCGAAAGCGTATATCCATCATCTGAAAGAGGATGCGAGAAACAGGTGGAATTGAAATCGAGTCCGATCTTTCTTTTCTTTGCCCAGTCGATCCATCCCTGGTAGTGTTTCACTTCTATCTGGTCGCGATCGACAAGCTTTCCTCCGAATTCGCCGTAAATGGCATGAAGGCTCAGTCTTTGCCTTCCTGGCAGAAGCGACATTACCTTATCGAGGTCATCTCGCATCTGGGTTATAGTTTTTGCTTTCCCGGGGTAATTCCCGGTGGCCTGGATACCGCCGCCTCCCAGCTCTGCACCTTCCTTTTCAAAACCTCCAACGTCATCGGTCTGCCAGCAGTGAAGGCTTATTACAACATCGTTCATCTGCTCAATCACCTTGTCTGTATCAACTCCCAGATCAGCATACTGCGCTTTCGCAATCTGATATGATTTCTTTATTATTTCCTTATCCATGATTTATAGTTGTTTTCTTAATAAACTGAAATATGACAGAATTATTCCATGAAAAACACCTGTTCGAGTGGTATGCTTACAGGTGAATTGTCGGGATTTGTCTCCATGATATCGGCCATATACTTCCACCATTTCTTTACTATTTCCCCGGCACCGAGATCCTGTGAGGAACTTTCACCCGATTGTTCCTGGTATGCAAAAAGTATGTTAGTCTCCTCATCATAAAAGATCGAATAATTGCCAACGCCCTGACTTTTAAGCAACCTGACAAGCTCAGGCCATATTTCACTGTGCCTCTTTCTGTACTCTTCCCTGAAACCGGGATAAAGCTTCATTTTGAACGCAAATCTCTTCATTGTTTTCAGTTAACTTAATTTGACAACAAATGCCGACAATATCAATACGATAATCCCAATAACAAGAATCACTATTGTTCTGGTATTAACTCCCTTCCATTCTTTCAGAATTATACCCCAGATATTGCTTATGGCGATGTTAAGGGCCATCAGAATGCTCCATCCGAAGACAGCCATTCCTGCCGGCAGTTTGCTCGATCCCATGCCGAAGAAGTGGAATTGAAGGAACCAGAGGAAGCCCGCCAGAAATGTGAAGAAAAGATTGTTCATCAGAACGCTTCCGGATGATGTATAATAGTCATTGTATGTTTTGTTTCGTATGTTAAGGTATCCACAGTAAACCAGATTCGTGATAAAACCGCCGAAAAGTATGAATATAAGTGTCGGATTCTTCTGAAAAAGGGGATTTGTACCATGTGCAAGAGCAACGTCCTCGATTGGTTTTCCGGCTTCAAAGCCAAAATTGAAACATGCGCTCATTATACCTGCAAAAATGGCAATCAGAATTCCTTTTTTAAGTGCGAACTCCTTCACCGCCGCGCGCTTCTGCTCTTCTGTCATTTCCCTGCTTTTGAGGGCTCCGGCGTAACCAATGATTGCTATACCCGCAACTGTGACAGCCACACCAACCATGGTAAGTATCCCTGCCCTTGATCCGAAAAGGTTCTGGCCGGCCACAACTGCCGGGATGATGGTTCCGAATGCCGCGCATAACCCGAGCGCGATACTCTGCCCCAGAGCAACTCCAAGGTAACGCATGCTGAGTCCGAAAGTAAGCCCCCCAAAACCCCATAGTACACCAAACACCATCGACATCAGCTTGGCCGACGAGGGAGATTCGTTAATAATTGGTATTAGTTCACCGTTTGGAACAAAGATCAGGGCAAATACCCAGGGGGCTATGAGCCATGCAGCCACTCCCTGTACAATCCAGTAGGATTCCCACGACCATTCCTTCACTTTCTTGAGGGGAACATAAAAACTGGCGGCTCCTATACTGCCAAGTGCTATCAATAGTATTCCGGCAACAGGGTTCATGAATTTCTAAAGTTGGTTAAGGGCTGAAAATATAAAGAGTATAAAAATAATGATTTTACCTTTCTCATTTCAGATAAAAATAGATAAATTTCAAATCTTGAATCTGAAAACCTAAATACGCTAAATATGAAATCATTAAGACTCTTTCTGTTGCTGTTATTCATTCCCTCCCTTGCCTTTTCGCAGGACCTTTCGGTTTATGACCTTACCTCTGAGCATAAAAAAAATCCTGTAGGGCTGGATGTTCCTAACCCGCGCCTGTCATGGAAACTAAAGGCAGACGGTTACAATATAATGCAGTCGGCCTACTCGGTCAGGGTGGCTTCAAGTCCCCGGTTTTCATCTTCTTCCATGGTCTGGCAATCAGGAAAAATAATATCTGACGAATCGGTTCTGATCAGGTATTCGGGCAAGGATCTTAAGCCTGGTCAGAGATATTACTGGCAGGTCAGGGTTTGGGATAACAGGGGAAAAGTCTCGAAGTGGAGCGAAACGGCGTTCTGGGAAACCGGACTCCTTTCGCAGGAAAACTGGAAGGCTCAATGGATAGAGATGGATCGTGACACCAACAGATACTCACCTTCACCTCATTTCAGGAAAGAATTCACTGTTGGCAAAGAAATTGCAAAGGCAACGGTTTACGTGACATCCCATGGTTTGTATGAGCTTCATATTAATGGGAAAAAAGTTGGAGACCAGGTTCTTACACCAGGATGGACTAGCTACGGAAAGAGGCTGCAATACCAGGTATACGATGTAACCGGTCAGGTCACAAGGGGAAATAATGCTGTCGGAGCAGTCCTGGGGGACGGCTGGTACCGCGGAACACTGGCCTGGGGCAACAACTGGGCAATCTATGGGAAAAGACTTGGGCTGCTTATGCAACTCAGGATAATCTATACCGACGGAACCGAATCGCTTATAATCACCGATTCGTCGTGGAAAAGCCACAATGACGGTGCCATAAGGATGAGTGATATATATAACGGTGAGATTTATGATGCAACACGGAAACTTACCGGATGGAACCTGCCGGGATATGATGACTCAGAATGGCTTCCGGTAAAGACCGGCGATTACAACAACAATATCATTGCTTCTGAAGGCGCCGCGATCAGGAAGATACAGGAAATTAAACCTGTAAAGGTTTTCAGATCACCCAAGGGAAGCCTTCTGGCAGATATGGGACAAAACATGGTCGGATGGATCCGGCTAAAGGTTAACGGTCCTAAAGGAACCGTCATCACAATACGTCATGCTGAAGTTCTTGACAAATTCGGTGAATTTTATACAGAGAACCTGAGATCGGCCAAATGTCAGATCGATTATACGGTCGGCGGAACTGGTGATGAGGTATATGAACCACGATTCACATTCATGGGATTCCGTTACCTCGAAATCAAAGGCTTCCCCGGAACCCTTACGCCAGATAACATTACAGGGGTTGTGGTTCATTCCGACATGCCCGTGACTGGTGATTACGAGAGTTCAAACGCACTGCTTAACCAGCTCCAGCATAATATTCAGTGGGGACAGAGGGGCAATTTTGTGGATGTGCCCACTGACTGTCCTCAAAGAGACGAGAGACTCGGATGGACGGGCGACGCCCAGGCTTTCAGCCGGACTGCCGCTTACAATTTCAATGTTGCAGCGTTCTTTACAAAATGGCTGAAGGATATTTCTCTCGACCAGAAGCAGGACGGAGCCGTTCCGGATGTTATTCCGGATGTCCTGAACAGGCAGGACGCCCTGACAGCCGCTCCTTCGGCCGGATGGGGTGATGTTGCAATAATTGCCCCATGGACCATGTACCAGGTGTATGGTGACAGGGAATTTCTTGAGAATCAGTATCCCAGCATGAAAGCATGGGTTGAATACATCAGGAAGAAGGCCGGCGACTCGTATATCTGGAAAGGCGGAAGCAAATACGGCGACTGGCTTTTCTACCATCCCCCGGTAAACAATCACAGCGAACCTGACGGATTTACCGAGCACGATTTCATTGCTACGGCATTCTTCGCCTACTCTGCCGACCTTCTGGCGAAGACTGCAAAAATCCTTGGAAATACCGCAGATGAAAAAACCTATTCAGACCTGTTTGAAAAAATCAAATCAGTGTTTGTCAGGGAATATGTCACTCCGGCAGGCAGGATCGGAACCAACTCCCAAACTTCTTATGTGCTTGCTCTGATGTTCAATCTTCTTCCTGAAGAACAGAGACCTGCAGCAGCTAAATTTCTTGTTGATGATATCAGGGGAAGGAGAAACCATCTCTCAACCGGTTTTCTTGGAACGCCGTTCCTGTGCCATGTACTTACCCGAAACGGTTACACTGATGTAGCTTACGACCTCCTGCTTCAGGAAACCTATCCGTCGTGGCTTTATCCCGTTAAAATGGGAGCCACAACCATCTGGGAACGCTGGGATGGACAGAAACCCGACAGCACATTCCAGGATGCAGGCATGAATTCATTCAACCACTATGCATACGGGGCAATAGGCGACTGGATGTACAGGGTATCAGCAGGCATTGAGACACTGACGCCCGGATACAGGAATCTCCTGATTTATCCCCGTGTGACACCCAGGATGGATTTGTCCAAAGCATCATTTGAAAGTTCCTATGGAAAGATTGTATCGGGATGGGAAAGAAAAGAAGGCAGGCTGTACTTCACTGTGGTGATACCCCCGAATGCAACGGCTAAAATTGTGCTCCCCGCAAATTCAGCCGATAAGGTAACACTTGGAGGCTTACCCCTTTCCGGAAACAGGATTCCGAATAAGGTAAGCACTGAAGAAGGCAAGCTTGTTGTGGAAGCAGGATCAGGGAATTACTTGTTCGGTATGGACGAATAATTTACCCGGACACCAAACTGTATATTTATATAGTATTACAGGCTGAACCTGTTGATCCGAAATTGCCATTCTAAAATTATCGTTTTGTGACACCTGAGGAATTAAAGGAAAGGATACCTGAAAGTGAATTTGTTTTCATTGCTTCACGAAGCGGCGGACCCGGCGGACAGAATGTAAACAAAGTCAATACAAAGTCGGAAAGAACACAATTGGGCAACAAAAAGAAAGCGGTTGAAAGACTGCTGAATATCCTTGCTTCAGGATTGGAGGAAAAGCCTGAACGAAAGCCGACCCATCCGTCAGAAAGTTCGGGAAAGGAACGGCTTGACGGAAAAAAGCTCAGGGGGAGAATAAAGAAATTAAGGTCGAATGGCATAGATCCATCAGCAGATTGATCAAATTTCTGACTTTCTTCAATTGATTTTCGAAGCTGATTTTGTATATTTGATTCCCTGTAAAAAAAAATTGAGAGGGATTGCAGGTTTTTTTGCCTGTTCAGGCGGTTGCCTGCAGAAAGAGTTAATTGCTTTCCATGAAAAGAACTGTCGTTTTGATGTTTCTTTTGCAGATTGCCGTGGCACAACATGGTCAGATCATTATCGACCATAATTGCACACGACTGGCTGACATCCCGGCAACATACATAACCCAGGCAAAATCTTCCCTTCATATCGCATATGAACACACTTCGCACGGAAGTCAGATAATCGACGGGATGACCGGTCTGTTCAACTGGAAGGGTTCCGGTTACGCATGGAACAACGGAGGACTGAACGGGGCTCTCGATATTCACGACAATGGGATCACAGGAGGGACAGACCTTGGATCACCGGATTTTACAGCCTGGGCTGCAGCAACCAGAACCTACCTCAGGAATACCGCCAACAGCAATGTGAATGTAATAATGTGGGCCTGGTGCGGACAGCTGAGCACTGCCTCCGAGAGTGACGTTAACACCTACATGAGCCTTATGAATTCCCTGGAAACTGATTATCCAGGGGTCAAATTCGTGTATATGACCGGCCATCTCGACGGAACCGGGACAAGCGGCAACCTGCACAGGAGAAACGAACAGATTCGGAATTACTGCAGGAATAACCGGAAAATACTTTATGATTTTGCCGATATCGAATCATATGACCCCGACAATAACTATTATCTGAACAGGGCTGCAAACGACAACTGCGATTACGACAGCAACGATGACGGTTCTCTCGACCGCAACTGGGCCAGAGCATGGCAGGAAAGCCACACCGTGAACGTTGACTGGTATAATTGCACCGCAGCCCACTCCCTGCCTCTTAACGCAAACAGAAAGGCTTATGCTGCCTGGTGGCTGTGGGCCAGACTTGCCGGCTGGAACGAGTCCCCTCCTGCCATCCCGGTTTCTTCCATTTCAGTAAGTGGTGCCGGAGTATCTACAGTCATCTCGGTTAACAAAGGGACACTTCAGCTAAGTGCCCAGGTAATGCCTGAGAATGCATCAAATAAATCGGTGATATGGTCAATTGCAGGCGGCACCGGACAGGCGACAATCAGCCAGTCGGGCCTTGTCACTGCTATGACCGACGGAAAGGTAACTGCTGTGGCTTCTTCCACCGACGGATCGGCTGTAAGCGGCATAATTGAGATAACAATAACTAACCAGATGATTCCCGTTTCAGGCATTATGATCGTTGCCGAAGAAGGGACAACTGTAATATCCGCTGCAAAGGGAACACTGCAGCTTTCAACGGAAGTATTGCCCGAATACGCAACAGATAAAAGTGTAGACTGGTCGGTAGAGAATGTTACAGGAAAAGCTGTAGTGAACGAATCGGGCCTGGTGACCGGTATTGAGGACGGGGTGGTTAAAGTCATTGCATCGGCAAAAGATGGTTCAGGTGTAAGCAGTTCACTCGAAATAAAAATAAATAAGAATAAACCCCTGGTTGCGGTTGTGCAGGACGGCCTGCTCCGAGTCCCTCTCGAAGGGGATTACACCGGGTACCGGTTAAGCCTTATCGATATACGCGGAAGGCTGATAAAAGAACTATTCGTGAATGGCAACCTTTGTGAGTTCAACGTTTCAGCTCTGCCATCAGGTATTTATATAGTATCCCTTGCGCGGTCAGGCATAGTAAACGTGACTAAGGTTCTCATTCCCTGATGATTCAGGAGTGACTTAATAAGAGGGTTTCATCTGATTCCCAAAAGATTTCCACACAATTTTACCGGCAGAAGTAATTAATGCAATAATAATGCGTTATAGTGCATATTTTTTTGTTTCCGAATGGCTGAAAACAGGGTTGAAGTGAGTAAAAAAATTCTGGCATAATAATTGAATAATTGCATTCTTAAAACAAAAAAAGCTTAAGTCTTCACTGAAAAGATATGACTGGAGAAAGATATGAAAAGCAAAGTTGAAAAAATCGCTTCTGAAAGATACCAGGGTATTAAAATCCCGGAATGCAAAATTGATTGTAATCGACAGATTATGTGTGATTTAATATTTCAATCCCATATTCACTTCAGTGATGTGTTGAAAAGTGATTTTTACTGTTAATATTATTTTTTTACAGACGGTACAATGTATTTATGGAATGTATATTTTTGGCGCAATTTATTTTAAACTAAAAACCAATAAACTCTAGAAAACTTAAAGCATTTGATGAGATTCTTCATCGACAAAAATGAACGCTAACAAAAATGAGGTTGCAACTCTCCGCTGTGAGAGTCGCCTCGTGGGTTGCTCTTCTGATGAAGAGCCTGGTGCGAAAACCATGATTTTTTCGCGAAACGAAATCCCAAACCTGTCAGTTAGCAACCGGAGTTCGGAATTTATGCACCGTTACTTCCCCCTGACAACTATTGAATCCTGGAACGACTGGAAATGGCAGCTTCGCAATTCCTTTAACAGCATTGATGATCTGAAGAGGATTATGAAGCTTACGGACAAGGAGATAATGGCTATCAATAATCTGAAAGGCCGGCTTCCCCTTAGGATAACCCCCTATTTCGCGTCTCTCATCTACGACACAAAGTCATCTCATCCGCTTCGCCGGAATGTGGTGCCTGTTGTTGAAGAATTGATTTCCACCAGGAGTGAACAATCAGATCCCCTTCATGAAAAGGCCTTCTCACCTGTAAAAGGAATTGTACACCGCTATCCCGACAGAGTTCTCTTCACTGTCACACAGGTGTGCTCCAATTATTGCAGGTACTGTACCCGCTCTCATTCTGTGGGAAGGCTCGACAAATTGGGACGGCAGGATTATGAAAAAGCTTTCAGTTACATAGCAAACCATAAGGAAGTTAGGGACGTCCTCATCAGTGGCGGCGATCCCCTTACTCTCAATGATGAAACACTCGATTATATACTGTCGAATATCCGCGGGATCGGGCATGTTGAAATAATAAGGATAGGAACCAGAACACCTGTGGTTCTCCCGCAGAGAATTACAGACGGATTAATCAATGTTCTGAGAAAATACCATCCTCTTTTTCTCAGCCTGCATTTTTCGCATCCTTCCGAGATTACTGAAGAGTGTGCAGCTGCCTGCAACAAGCTTGCCGATGGCGGCTTCCCCCTCGGAAGTCAGACTGTCCTTCTCAAAGGCATCAACGACAATGTGCCCGTAATGAAGGAGCTGATGCATAAATTGCTCAAAATAAGGGTAAGGCCATATTATCTTTATCAGTGCGACCTGATTCCCGGATCCGGTCATTTCAGGACAACAGTGGCCAAAGGACTGGAGATCATTAAAGGTCTGCGAGGATATACAAGCGGTTATGCTGTTCCCACTTTTGTCATTGACGCCCCCGGCGGCGGCGGTAAAATACCCCTGCTTCCGGATTATGTTGTGGAACATAATGAAGAACACATAGTTCTGCGCAATTACAAGGGAGATATCTGTGAGTATCCGGAAAGATAGTAATATCAGTTTATGAAGATCGGATTAACTTACGACCTGAGGTCGTGGTATCTCGACCGTGGTTATTCCATGGAAGATACCGCTGAGTTTGACAAGCAGGATACGGTTGATGCCCTCGGGGTTGCAATCAGGAATATGGGATTTGAGACGGAGCTGATTGGAAATTGTTTTCAGCTTATCGAGGCCCTTTCGGCCGGAAAGAAATGGGACCTCGTGTTCAATATTGCCGAAGGGCTCTATGGAGACGGAAGAGAATCAGTTGTTCCGGCTATACTCGATCAGTATAGAATTCCCTATGTTTTCAGCGGACCGGTTATCATGGGAATCTCGCTTAACAAGCATCTTACAAGGCTCATTGTTGCCGCTGCTGATGTTCCGGTAAGTCCCGGCATGCTGATATCGGATACCGGGGACACCGACAAGTGCAACCTGATCTATCCGTTGTTCATAAAACCTGTTTCAGAAGGGACTGGTAAGGGCATTACGGAAAAGAATCTGGTTCATTCAGAAAATGAACTCCGTGAAATGGCCGCTTATCTGCTCTCAAGATATAACCAGCCGGCTATTGTTGAAGAATACCTTCCCGGCAGAGAGTTTACTGTTGGAATAACAGGCTCCGGGGACGAAGCCATTGCCATCGGAGGAATGGAAATTGAATGCAGGGACAATCTTCCCTATTCGGTGGAATTCAAGGAAAACTATCAGGAGTTCTGCAAATACAGACCACTTGAAGGCGAATTCGCTGAAGAATGCAAAAATGTGGCCCTGAAAGCATGGAGAGCGCTCGGAGGAGTGGATGCCGGAAGAGTTGACGTCAAGGCTGACAGGAATGACCGCATATGCTTTATTGAGGTAAATCCTCTGGCGGGGCTTCATCCGGTGCATTCCGATCTTCCGATACTGGCTAATATGGCTGGAATTAAGTATCAGGAACTTATCGAAAGGATCGTGGAATCGGCGCTAAAACGCTACCAAATAACCAGATGACAATGAAAAAATGCTGCATCCTCTTCAATCAGCCCATCGAGGGAGCTCTTGCCGACGAACTGGATGTACTTGAACAGGTGGAATACATTGGTGATAACCTCGAAAAACTAGGTATCGTGGTGTATACCAGGGGAATTACAACCAATTTCATGAATGAAGTCGCAGAGATTGCTGCCGATAAGCCTGACTTCGTTTTCAACCTTGTGGAATCGATAAACAATAAGGGTGAGTTGTGTTATTTCGTTCCTGCACTGCTCAACATGTATTCAATTCCTTATTCGGGCAATCCGCTCGAAGCATTATTCATAACTACCAGTAAAACTCTATCAGCCAAAATACTGCGCGAGCATAATCTTAGCACTCCGCTGACTTACGCACCTTCGCAGCTTAACCTTCTTAAGCCCGGTCACAAATACATTGTAAAACCTGTCTGGGAAGACGGTTCACTAGGTATCACTGCTGACTCCGTTTTTTCATTCTCCACTGATCAGGCAGAAAATCTTAAGGGGCTTGATGACTCTCATTGGATCATACAGGATTTTATCGACGGCCGTGAATTCAACATAAGTGTCATTGCAAGCAGCTCCGGTCCGGAAGTAATGCCGGCTGCTGAGATGGTTTTCCATAATTTTGCCCCGGATATGCCCAGAATTGTGGATTTCAAAGCAAAATGGATTGAAGACAGCTTTGAATTTGAAAACACTGTCAGGGATTTCCCTGGTGACAAACTAAACCCTTTACTAAGTAAGAGGATTAACGAACTTGCCCTTAATTGCTGGGATGTATTCAGACTGAAAGGCTATGCAAGAGTTGATATGCGGATTGACGCTTATGAGAATCCATACGTCATTGAGGTAAATGCCAATCCCTGCCTTTCTCCCGACAGTGGACTGATGGCAGCGACAAGAAAAGCCGGGATTCCTGTCACTGAAATTCTTACAAGAATAATTGAAGATCTCAACTAATAGCATTATATGGCACTGATTTCCAAAGGCATCGGGCCGGATGACAAAAAACGGATTGAAGAGATCCTGAGGTCTACATCGTTCTTCTATGATTTCGAGGTAGACACAGCTCTTGAAATTGCAGATGAAACCCTTAATAAAGGATCTGAAGGGAGCGGTTATTACTGGCTTAAGGCTTCTGATGATAATGGTGTGATTGCCTTTGCCAATTACGGAAAAAATTCTTTCTCCACCCATTCATGGGATCTCTACTGGATTGCCGTTCATCAGAACTCCCGGAACAAAAAACTGGGCTCCAGGATGCTTCTGGAGATCGAAAACGATGTCCGGAACCACGGGGGGAAGATACTCTGGATTGAAACATCGGGCAGGCCTCTTTATGCACCCACCGAAGCATTTTATCAGAGGAACGGTTATACCCTGCAAGCGAGCCTTAAGGATTTTTATGGCCCAGAAGATCCGAAACAGATCTATTCCAAAGTACTCTGAAAAGGCATTTTCCTGCAAAAGTGCATTAATATCTGACGTTTCTTGTTGCTGCCGTTTACTTTGCTTTCAGGAAACAGGCTAAATCAGATCAGGTTGGCACTATAATAGCGATCTATTCCGGTAACCTCCTCTCCAAGCCACCCGGGCTTTACAAAATACTGATCCTCACTTTCCAGTTCCAGTTCAGCGATTACAAGCCCTTCATTTTTCCCGTGAAAGACATCAACCTCGAACAGATGATCATGTTCGGGCACAATGTATCTCGTCTTCCTGATAACTTCAGGCAGACAGGCATTCATAATCCCGGCGGCTTCATCGGCAGGTATTTCATATTCCCACTCATGCCTTGAGAATTCCGTTCCGGTTAAGGGGGCTTTCACCGAAAGAACAGCTCTGTCGTCTGTAATCCTCACCCTTACTATCCGGTCGGGATCAACAGACAGGTAACCCTGACTTATTTCGGTCTTCTTTATCGCCAGATGCATGAACTCTCCTTTTACCAGAAACTTTCGTTCTATTTCGAGTGCCATTTCTATTTTTTTGCAAAGATACCATTTTCTGACTCAAATTTTAATGTAATGGGATGCTCCCTGACTCCCTTTCCCTCCCGTTAGCTATCGGGATCCCCCAGGGGGAAAGGCCTTCATGCTCCTTCCCCCTTGGGGGACTACTCTTTGTACACTTCTTTTTGCAAGTTAGAATCATTGTACGGTTCCCCTTTTTGTTTACCCCCCATCCCGAAAGCTTTCGGGATGGGGGGTAAAACGTAAAATGGAAATTAAGTGATCCAATTTTATTGAAAGATGTGTATCAAGGTTAGCCTGGGGGAAGGTTGGGAAGTGGGTAAATAATACAGGGGAAGGTTGTGAAGGTGTAACAATATTTGAAACTGAAATTTTATTTATCCTTGCCAATAGTCTTTTTTTTGAGTAATTTTCAGGTATGGATGTAAAAATTGAACCAGGCTGGAAATCGAAGCTTAAGCCGGAATTTGACAAGGAGTATTTTGTAAAGCTGACTGATTTTGTGAGGGCAGAATACAGGAAAGGAGCTGTTTACCCTCCCGGATCACTCATATTCAATGCCTTTGATGTCTGTCCTTTTGACATGGTTAAGGCTGTCATTATCGGACAAGACCCCTATCACGGTCCGGGCCAGGCTCACGGCCTCTGCTTTTCTGTGAAAGACGGGATCGATTATCCCCCAAGCCTGGTAAATATATTCAGGGAAATAGAATCTGATCTTGGCATCAGAATCAGGGCTTCCGGAGACTTGTCAAGATGGGCCCGCCAGGGAGTTCTGCTTCTCAATGCAACACTGACCGTCAGAGCTCACCAGGCCGGTTCTCACCAGCGTAAAGGATGGGAGGAATTCACTGATTATGTAATCAAAGTGCTGAATGAAGAAAAACAGAATCTGGTCTTCTTCCTTTGGGGTGCATATGCACAGAAAAAAGGGGAATCAATAGACCGCTCAAGGCATCTCGTCCTCGAATCAGTACATCCATCTCCCCTCTCGGCTTCAAGAGGATTTTTCGGAAACAGACATTTCAGCCGGTGCAACGACTTTCTTACAAAAAACGGAATATCGCCAATCGACTGGAGTTGAATGATTTAAAAATCACTTCACCTCGTCGAGCGCTCCGGAGATTATCCTTTCAAGATTATTCCAGTCTTCAAAACCAGGTGACATGCGGATGATCCCGGGATCGGGGTACTTTGCTCCCCATACCGATTCAACAGGCATTATAATTGTACGAGGATCGCCCAGGGATGGTATTATTTTAATACTGTCGGAGACAGCCTTGATGAATTTGTCGCGTCTGTCCTTCTTTTCATTGTCCGACGGACCCCGGAAACCGAAAGTCACCATGGCGCCAAATCCCCTGTCTCCGAAAAGCCTGAGGGCCGTCTGATGGCTCGGATGTCCCGGCAGGCCTGGATACCATACTTTTTCAACCGCGGGATGATGAACAAGCAATTCCGTGATCCCTGTTGCATTACAGCTTTGAGCTGCAAACCTGAGCCCGAAAGTCTGGATCTGCGTTTGCAGACGGTAGGCATCATCGGGCGATATCATGTGCCCCACATATTTCCTGTATTCAATTGCCTGCTTCATAAGCGAGGTATCGTTCCCGCAAAGCACTCCTGCTGTTATGTTCCCATGACCTGAAAAGTACTTGGTAGCACTGTGAATTACCATATCGGCCCCCAGGGCAAGAGGCTTGCAAAGAACCGGTGTTGCAAAAGTATTGTCGACTATTACGGCCGCTCCTTCCGAATGGGCCATTTCAATCACCTTTTGAAGGTCGGTGACTATAAGCATCGGGTTGGAGATTGCTTCTATATAGACCAGCCCGGGCCTGAGTTCCCGGAGAACACATGCAAAAGCTTCCAGATTGTATACTTCATTCACCGGATTGAAATAACTTACCTGCACTCCTCTCCTGTTCTTAAGGATTGATTCAGTATAAGAAATCGTCCCGCCATATATCTCACTGAAAAACAACCATGGACGCGTATTTCCGGTATGCTGAAAGACTGAGACTGCCGTGTCGATAGCCGACATGCCCGACTGTGTAAGAAGAGCCCATACCGACTCCTCAAGTTTCATCACTTCAGCTTCGGCCGATGCTACGGTGGGATTCCTGTACCGGGAGTAAATATACAATCCGGGAACTCTTTCATTTCCGGTTTCCTTTGCAAAAGCATCCTTTGTGGTTTCAGCATCGTAAAGTTCAAATCCTGCATCCCTGTATAAAGGCATGCGGGAACTGTTGACGGTTTTCTTCTTCATGTCAGTGACCGGTTTTTTACAGGGCACCAAAATAATGATTTTGAATCAATGAAGTTACACCTGAATTGAAAAATGCTCTTGGATTTCAGATTATTGTGAGGCTGCCTGATGGCACCCAGCCTTTGTTACCGTCCGACAGTTTTATCTCAAACCATTCCCCTACCTTGTCCTCGATGCTGACTTTAGTACCCTCATGAAGGACAAACAGGTCGGTGCCGCTTGCATCTGGTGAACTCTTGCCGTTCACCGAAGGGGAAAATATCACTGCACTCCGGCTGTCGTAAACCAGAGTCCGGTTACGAAGCGTGAAAGCCAGAGAAGAAGCCGAAATGAATAAAAACAATAGAGCCGCCCAGAAGGATATTACCTTTAACTTATATCGCGACGAATAGATGTAAACCGACAGCAGAACAAGGAACACAAGGAAAGCTATTATGCTTAAAACAGCCCATGTATTTGTATGGAGCATTAGCGAAAGAAAATCAAACCACCTTGCAAAAAACAGCTCCGGTATCTCCTCAAATTTGTCAACAACAAGCGTTTTGGCTATCTGAAGGTTGTAGTTGATGTTATTGTCACCGGGTTTCAGAAGGCGGGCTCTCTCGTAAAAAAGAATTGCACCCGGCACGTTGTTCAGCTTGAACCAGGCATTACCGATATTGTAAGCCAGCTCAGCCGACCTGTAGCCTGTATCATAAATTTCAAGCCATTCACGAAGGGCTCCTTCATAGTCTGATGCAGTGTAGAATTCAACTCCTTTGCTGAATTTTGCAGAACGGTCATCCTGTCCTGAAACCTGACCTGACGCCAGTATCAGCAGCAACAACAGCAATATGTTTCTCAGTCGGGATCTCATTTCAGCCTATTGTATTTTCTAACAACCTGATGAACCTGGCAGCTTCATCATATATCTTTTCATCCTCTTCCCTTGATGATGAGGGCGCATACCGCGCAAACTCGCATTTATCGATTACAGCAGAAAGGCTCTCGATATCCTGATCGGCGATTCCCTTATTTCCAAGGGCTTCGACAGCCCTGCTCCTGTTAAGTTCAGAGACCGGAATGTTCAGCTTGTCACTGAGGTAACCCCACAGAGCCTTGAGTATCTCCTCGTAAAATCTGTCCGACTTCTTCTCCTTCAGGCACTGGGCGGCCATCTTGAGCCGCTGGCCTGCCACTTTCCCGGCTTTTCTGTTTCTCACGGCTGAAAGATCTGCATTACGGCGTATGTGCTCTCTCCTGATGAAAAGGATTATAAAGAACAAAACCGATGCAAAAGCATAAGCTGACCAGAACCATTTCTTTGATGATGATATCCTGTCTGTCTTCCGGAGAAGTCCCGGCCTGGAACTTATGAATCTTATATCCTTGCCAAGGTATTTCACATCCTCCTTTGCAACACCTCCGTAAACCGTTATTCCTGAAGTCTGATCACCTGTCTTGCGGGCATAAAATCTGAGCTCGGGGGTTGTAACCGTTTCGTATCGACGGGTATCCGCATTAAAGAAGGAATAAGCGACCGGAGGTATCGAGAAGTCACCGTGATGCCTCGGTATCAGGAGGTATTCAAATATCTTCTGTCCTGTTGTTCCGCTTATGCTGTTCTTCAGGTTATCCGTGATCTTCGGATCATAAACCTCAATATCGGCAGGAAGATTCAGTTCCGGCGGGTTAGCCAGCTTCAGGTTTCCTCTTCCCGAAAGGACAAGCTTCAGGTTTATTGCATCATTTACATTTACCGAATCCGCGCTGAGCGAAGCATCGAGTGTGATTTTTCCCACTATGCCGGAATAACCTGCAGGTTTATCGCCGGGAAGCGGGTTCACCTTTATCCTGACTGGTTTGCTGATTATAGCTTTGGGAACAGTAGTATAGGTTGCAAAGAAATCACCGAAGAAAGGATCGGACTGGCCTGATTTCTGACGTATCAGCACCGAAAGCTGAACCGGATCAATAGTGATATCTCCCGGGAACTGCGGATATAACAAAAACTGCTGTACCACGCCTGTACCGTAAATGGTCCCGTTGATGCTCTCCCTCTGAAGCGAGGTAAGAGGCGGGGTCTCAAGATCAGTTCTCAGGAAACCTTCAAAACCGGGATACTTGATCTCATTTATACCCGATATCTCAACCCTGGTGTAGAGCTTAATTGTAACGCTTATTGGTTCTCCGATAAAGACATTCCTTCTGTCGACAGTAAGATTCACGAAGACATCATCGCCTGTCTCTTCAATTTCTTCATTAGTTGCATCGGTTCCCGGAACTGCATTACCCTGACCTGCGGATCCGCCGCCTGTTACCGTAATCCTCAGGGAATCCGAGGAATAAGTCTTGTTCTTTATTGTTACCGATGCCGGCGGGATAACATACTTTCCTTCTTTAACAGCCTGAAGGTAATATGTATACGTATATTTTGCCTCTCTGTTTATTTTCCCGTTTATAATCTGTGTGCTGGAACTGTAAGATGTCTGAGGTCCCATAAGCTTGTAGAAGCCGGTGAAGGGCGGCTCTGTGAAATCGCCGTCACCCGAATTGATAGTCCATGTGACCTTGAATTGTTCTCCGGCCTGCACTGCTCTGGGATATTCAGCCATAACGGTTATTTCCTGTCCTTCCGCGGTGCGAAACAACAGGAGTGCAAAAAGTGTCAATATCAAATATCTTGGTTGCATTCTGCCAAATTACCAGTTTTTTAGGGTTTTTACTCTCTGTTTTGCCGCCTTTGCTTCCTTTACTTTCTCCTGGACCTCTTTTTCATCATTGGCAATCGCATTCAGAAGCCTTTCAGCATCTTCCCTCGACATCGACTGTTGCTGATCATTTGGTTGCTGTTGGTCCTGATTCTCATTTTCCTTCTGATCATCTTTTTTATCCTGATCCTGATCCTGATTCTGCTCCTTGTTCTGGTCCTGATTCTGATCCTGATTTTGCTGGTTCTGCTGCTGCTGCTGTTGCTGCTGTTGCTCCTGTTCCTTCAGACGATCCTGTGCATAGGCCAGATTGTATTTGGCTTCTATATTTCCCGGATCAAGCCTGAGGGAGTTTTTATAAGCTTCGATGCTTTCTTTCAGTTTGCCCGACTTCAGGAAAGAATTGCCAAGGTTGTACATGCTGCTTGCCTTCTTTTCCCTGTCCTCGTTCATCCTGTGGCTTTCAGTAAACTGTTTGCCGGCATCCTCATATTTCTCCTGCCTGTAAAGAGCATCCCCCGTATTGAAAACAGCATCAGCCGAACTCTTGTTCTTGTCAATAGCCCTCCGGTATGAAATCTCCGATTCAGAATACTTTTCCTTCTGAAATTCCTTGTTGCCCTGCCTTATGAACTTCCTCTCCCCCTGGGCAAAAAGCGATCCGCCGAACCAGAGCAATGCCAGCAGAAGAGCAGCCACCGACTTATACCGCGATTCAATATTTCCGATCAGCTTCTGCATAGTCCACCTGTTATATTTTAAACCTGAACAATCTGACATTCTGAAGTTTTCTGTTCTTTCTTTCCATAATAATGATCTCGATCACGAGCAATATCAGGGCTATGGCGGCAAAAATCTGAAACTGGTCATTGTATTCCGTGTAAACAGAACTTTCAAGCTCACTCTGATCCATCTTTCTTATATCACTGAATATCTCGTCAAGCCCAATGCTGGAACTGCTTGCCCTTATGTAATTACCTCCTCCGGTGACAGCGATTTTTTTAAGTATCTCCTCGTCGAGCCTGGTGATCACTGTAGTTCCGTCCTGGTCCTTAAGATAGTCTTTTCTTCCTCCGGTTGAAACCGGGATAGGAACTCCCTCACTTGATCCGATTCCTATTGTATGGATCACTATACCTGCTTTTGCTGCTTCTTCAGCTTCCGCAAGTGGTTCATCCTCATGATTTTCACCGTCCGTAATAATTATAATCGCCCTGCTTTTTCCCTCGCCGGGGGTGAATGATCTGGCAGCCAGCCTTATCGCTGCACCTATTGCTGTTCCCTGTTTTGGTACCATGTCGGGACCAATTGTAGAGAGAAACATTTTGGCAGAAATATAATCAGTGGTGATGGGTATCTGAGTATAGGCATCGCCGGCAAAAACTATCAGGCCAATCTTGTCGTTACTCAGGTTGTCAACAAGCCTCGAAATGGCCTGCTTGGCCCTTGTGAGCCTGTCGGGCTGAATATCTTCCGCGAGCATTGAATTGCTTACATCGAGTGCAATTATCACTTCTACACCCTGCTTTCTGACTTCCTCAAGCTTAGAACCGTATTGCGGCCGTGCAAGTACGATAATAACTGCTGAAATGCCCGCCAGCAGTAAAATGAACTTTAAAACGGGCCGGGTTCCCGATAATTCAGGCATAAGCCTTGATATCAGTGCATTATCGCCAAGTTTTCTTATTGCATTTCTGCTTCGCACCCGGCTGACAATAAACAATCCGGCCAGAACCGGCAGGATAAGCAGGAGGTAAAGGAATTCCGGATTAGCGAATCTGAACAGCTGCATTACATCTCAGTTTATATCAGTTTCCTTAATATGGTGAATCTCAAAAGCAATTCTATAGCAAGGAGACTGAAGGCTATAATTGCAAGGGGAAGATACTCTTCCTCCTTCTTCGTGAATTGCCTGACATCAATCTTCGATTTCTCAAGCTTGTCAATTTCCGAATAAACCTCGACCAGCTTGTTATTATCGGTAGCTCTGAAATACCTTCCTCCGGTATTCGCGGCAATATCCTTCAGAATATCCTCATCTATCTCAACGGGCATATTCTGATACTGTGTGCCGAAGGGTGTCTGCACCGGATATGGGGCCATTCCCCTGCTTCCTACACCTATTGTGTAAACCCTGATGCCGAAGGTTTTCGCGATCCCCGCCGCTGTTGCAGGTGCAACCTCTCCCCTGTTGTTTATCCCATCGGTGAGCAGGATTATCACCTTGCTCTTTGCTTCCGAATCCTTGATCCTTGTAACGGCGTTGGCCAGACCCATTCCGATTGCGGTTCCGTCTTCTATCATGCCGCTCTCTATCTCTCTCAGCAGGTTGATCAGGACAGCATGATCGGTCGTGAGCGGGCACTGTGTGAATGTTTCACCGCTGAACACCACCAGTCCTATCCTGTCGTAGGGCCTCCCCGAAATAAACTCTGTCGCCACATTTTTTGAAGCTTCCAGCCTGTTCGGACGGAAATCACGCGCAAGCATGCTTCCTGAAATATCGAGAGCAAGGATGATGTCAATCCCTTCTGTGGAGACATCCCGGAACCTGTCGGTCGACTGAGGCCTTGCAAGTACAATTATGAGAAGTGAAATGGCAATCATCCTGAGTGCAAAAAGTATATGCCGCAGATAATTCCTGAAAGTTTTAACCGGCGCCTGAAGCGGTTCGAGTCCGGGCATCCTTATTGAAGCAAAGGCCTTTTGCTGTTTCAGAATATAAAACGCGACTATAGCCGGAACCAGAAGCAGAAGATAAAGAAAACCGGGATCAGCAAAGTTTATCCTGCTCATGATTCTTTCCCCCCCTGATTTTGGCTGGAATCTGTCCTGGCTTCCTCCTGCACCATGAGTCTGGTAGCTTCAACAAATTCCCATGATTCGCTAAAAACCGTGTCGTTTTCAACCGGATCCGGTTTGTATTTGGCAAATTTCACAAGATCGGCCTGATTAAGCACCGACCTGAGCCTGTTATATGATTCATTCTTTTTGAAACCTGTCTTCACAAGAGCATCAAGTGTCTCTGATGTCGTCATTTCCAGCGAGTTGACACTATATCTGTTTTCAAGATACTGACGTATGATCTCAGTCAGCCGTATGTAATACTTCTTTGTATCCCCCTTCTGCCAGAGCTGCTCATCTCTGAGCAAAGAGAGCTCCCTGAATGCAATGACGTGAGCAGGTTCAGTAACAACGGGCTTCGTTTCCTCCTTCTTCTCCTTTTTGAGACGCCTGATGAGCTTTAATATAAGCCATGCCAACAAAATAACAATAAGGCCAAGCAATGCCCACGGCAAGACTTCTCCTGCAGTCAGGGGAGCCCTGTAGGGACCGGCAATATCAAATATTTCCGCTGAGTCGGGCGGAGTGATCCGTGCCCTTGCCACCTCAAGAACGGAATAATCGGAGAAAAATCGTTTTATGCCATCGGGACCTGCTATTTCGGCGTAGACCGGATCGACCCGGTGATATCCCGAATCAAAGGATGTGACAAGATATTTCTCAACGATCCTTATCCTGTCGCTGCCAAGTGCTAATGTATCACTTTGCGGTCCGGCAAGAATCTCAATCTTTCCGGATAAGGTATCCTTTAAAACCGGAAGGGCCAGCCTGATACCGGAAGGCTGATCGATATTTACGGTGAAATTTACCTGGTCACCGATAAGAATCCTTGTCGAATCAAAGGCTGCAGTAACGGATACATCCTGTCCTTTCATCTCTGACTGAAAAATCAGAACGAAGCAAAATGCCAGTAATGCCGTTGCCTTTGTTAGTTTCATCTGCTTTTAAAAAGTTTGATGAGCGGTTTCACATAGTCTTCGCCAGTACTGAGTTCAGTAAAATCAACAGCGCATTTTTTCATCATGTTGCTCAAAGCGTCAGCATGACGCGAATGCCAGTCGGAATAAACCTTTCTCAAATATTTCGAAGATGTGTCGATCCACTTTTCTGCTCCTGTTTCAGAATCAAGAACTTTCATGAGTCCTACATCGGGAATCGCCTTTTCGAGCGGATCTGTTACCCTGAGGGCAACTATGTCGTGCTTGCTTGATGCAATCCTGAGAGCCTCTTCAAAGTCAGGAGCCAGGAAATCGGATATAACAAAGGCAGTGCATCTTTTCCTTATCGCATTTGTGAGAAATCTGAGAGGTTCACTGAGACTTGTCCTGTGGCTTTGAGGACTAAAATCGAGCAGTTCCCTTATTATCCTCAGAATATGTTTCCTTCCCTTCAGCGGAGGAATGAATTTTTCAACCTTGTCGGTGAAAAAGATCACCCCGATCTTGTCGTTATTGTAAATGGCCGAAAATGAGAGTACCGCCGCGACCTCAGTCATTATATCACGCTTGAAGCTTACTTTCGATCCAAAGTCACCCGATCCGCTTACATCGATGAGTAGCATAACGGTAAGCTCCCTTTCCTCTTCATATACCTTTATCCATGGATGGTTGAACCTGGCAGTCACGTTCCAGTCAATGCTGCGGATGTCATCGCCGTACTGGTATTCCCTGACCTCACTGAAGGCAATACCCCTTCCCTTGAAAGCACTGTGGTACTCACCCGCAAAAATATGCCTGGTAAGACCACGTGTCTTTATTTCAATCCTTCGTACTTTCTTTAAAAGCTCAACTGCTTCCATCTATTGTGTCTGGTTCCTTGTTCCTTGTTCCTTGTTCCTGGTTTGCGGTGCGCGGCGTGCGGTTCGCGGAGAGTAGACTTTCTCGCTTTACTGCCAACCGCCAACCGCCAAATTGTACCCTTCTTTCTTCTGTCTTCTGTCTTCCGTCTTCGGTCTACTATGGTACCTCCACTACATTCAGTATCTCTGCAATTATCTTGTCCTGCGTAACATTCTCGGCTTCCGCCTCATATGTAAGACCAATCCGGTGTCTCATCACATCGGCGCACACTGTTCTGACATCCTCCGGTATGACATAACCCCTTCTGCGGATGAAGGCGAAAGCCTTGGAGGCCAGCGACAGATATATTGATGCACGGGGAGATGCGCCATAGGATATCATGTTTTTGAAAGCCGGAAGCCCGAATTTCTCAGGGTTACGGCTGGCAAAAACGATGCTGAGTATATAGTTTTCTATCTTTTCATCCATGTAGACTTCCCTGACAACGTTTCTTGCCCTGAGAATGTCGTCGGTCTTCAGAACGGAATTTGCCTTCGGGAACTCTTTAGCCAGATTTTCCCTCACAATCAGCTTTTCTTCCTCCATGGTGGGATAGTCAATGAGCACTTTAAGCATGAACCTGTCGACCTGTGCTTCCGGAAGTGGATATGTACCCTCCTGTTCTATAGGGTTTTGTGTTGCAAGAACCAGGAAAGGCTCTTCGAGCTTATATGTCGATTCGCCTATTGTAACCTGCCTTTCCTGCATTGCTTCAAGAAGAGCGCTCTGAACCTTTGCAGGCGAGCGGTTGATTTCATCGGCAAGAATGAAATTCGCGAAGATCGGACCCTTCTTGACAAGGAATTCTTCTTTTTTCTGACTGTAGATCATCGTTCCGGTAAGGTCGGCAGGAAGAAGATCGGGCGTGAACTGGATCCTTGCAAATCTGGCATCAATTATTGATGCCAGCGATTTTATGGCAAGGGTCTTTGCCAGCCCCGGCACACCTTCAAGAAGGATGTGCCCATTTGCCAGAAGCCCTATCATAAGAGAATCGGTGAGATGCTTCTGGCCCACAATAACCTTGTTCATCTCCATTCTTATGATATCAACAAAAGAGCTTTCTTTCTCTATTTTTTCATTCAGGATCCTGATATCGGCTGTTTGCTCCATTTTCTTTATTTTAAGTCGCAAATTTAATTAAATAAGAATGACGCAGAACCTCGAAAAAACGGCCTGCTTTTCCTGACGCAAAGGAAGACTTCAGAATGATAACAAGGCGTTAAAGAGTGTTAAAGTTGTGTTAAATAAGGTATTGTAAGGGGGTTCCAGGAAAACTCCGAACGGACGGCGCTTCTCACTATCAGAATCCCGATCAGCGGCACGAATGAATTGTTTATATCCTGGGGAAGAAAAACCAGGAAGACCAGAAATCCAACCGAAAGAAAAAATACTATCCTGAACCATATCCTCCAGTCTTTTTTAAGCACAAGGCTCAACAGGCAGAGAATGACAAACGGACTCAACCAGATGATGTTGAGATTGTTTTTCAGCTGCTGATGATCGGTGAAAAGGTTGAAGAAGATCATCAGAACCGAGAGAATCGAAAATATCGAGAATATTACTATGTCGATTATGTTGTTTGCCTTCTTTCCCCTGAAATATCCGGTCAGCCCGATACATATAATGAGCAGCAGACCAAAGATGAAAAAGGGACCAGTCATCATGTTTGTTTTAACTACCGGAGGTTCAAAATCAAGCACAAGAGCAGGATTTGCAAGAAGAGGGATCATCTTGCCTTCCCTTCTGATGTTGGTTTGCGACAACCCGTCCTTCATTTCAACAGGCAGGAACATCCTGTCGCGGAATGAAGCTTTCTTATCTCCCCCGGTCCCTATCAGCAGGTCAATGCCTGCTCTTCTCCAGACATATCCCTTTTCATATTTGCTTATCAGGTCGCGGAAGGTAGAAAGCTCATTTGTAATCAGATCGGGCGGATAGTCAAGGTCGTCCCCCACTGATTTCTCGATCAGATCCCTTATCCTGGTGGAGCAGTCGTCATAGAAGAAATCATACCTGTAGCTGATATTCTCCGGCTTCAGATTTTCTTCCAGAAGCATAAAAAGCTTCGCGGTTTGGGCAGAATCGAGGTTAAACTTCTGGGAAACAACCCACCTTTTTTCCAGGTAGTAATCACTCAGAAAGCTGTCATAGGAACTGACACCAAGATAGTAATCGAGGCTTCCCCTTACAAAACGCCATGCAAAATTCGGTGTGCTGAAATCGAAAATTCCCCAGTTGTATACAGTGTCACTGTTCTTTTCGGGTATGACTACCCTCAGGGCGCTGTGACCGTATACAGAATAAATTTCCGTACCGGGCCCGCATGTCAGAAGGTACACTTCAGCCTTTGCAACTTCCTGTGAATTTGCAGCCACCGGAAGAAACGCTAAGAGTATTGACAGGTAAAGGAGTTTCATCGGAATAATAAATTATGATGTAAACCTAAGAGTTTTTTTCGAGAAACGGAAAAACAGTATGGATGACAGGACCTGAGGATACCTTTGGAATATTCTTAACAGGAATTAAGGCAAATTCTGAAGTTTTCATTAGTTTTATGCCGGCTTTATTCTACAACTGAAATTATACTACAAACCCTTTAATCATGAAGAAACTTAAGCTCACAGTCTTTGCTTTGATTGCCATCCTGTTAACTTCCTGCAACAACAAACCGGAAATGAAAATCACCGATCTGCATGTTCACCTGAAAGGGAACCTGACAATCGATGATGCAGTTGCAAAATCCGCGGCTGAAAACATAGATTACGGAATTGCAGTAAACTGCGGACTCGGATTTCCGATCCACAAGGACAGCCAGATCGATTCAGTCGTTGCAATCCTGAGGAACTATCCCCGGTTCTATCTGGCCATGCAGGCCGAGGGTAGAGAATGGATGAACATATTTTCAAGGGAATCGATGGAGAAATTTGATTATGTTTTCACCGATTGCATGACCTTCACTGACGCGAAGGGAAGAAGAAACCGTATCTGGATGCCGGATGAGACATGGATCGACGATGAGCAGGAATTCATGGATTACATGGTGAACACGCTGGTTACGATACTTAACAATGAACCAGTCAACATATATGTAAACGCTACCTTTCTGCCGGCACAGTTGGCTGACAGGTATGATTCCTTCTGGACACCCGAAAGGATGGACAAGGTAATCAATGCCGCCAAAGCCAGCAACATTGCCATCGAGATCAACAACAGATATGAAATACCTTCCGCCGATTTCATAAAGAGGGCAAAGAAGGCCGGAGTTAAGTTCACAGTAGGAACGAACAACGCTGATGAAAACTTCTCGGGTGCTGAATATGCCAGGAAGATGATTAAGGAATGCAAACTCACAGAGGAGGATTTCTGGATGCCTGTCAAAAAGACAAGGATCTGAATGGGAAACCTTGCAATTGCACGTATTCTCCAGTTTCTGCCCGGGATCATTATCGGGCTTACTGTCCATGAATTCAGCCATGCATGGATGGCAAAAAGATGCGGTGACTCCACATCCGAACAACAGGGCAGGGTTACCCTGAATCCCTTCAAGCATATTGATCCGCTTGGATTCGTGATGCTTCTGGTGGCAGGATTCGGCTGGGCGAAGCCTGTCCAGTTCAATGAACAGAACCTGAGAAATCCCCGGAAGGATGTTATGAAAATTGCAGTTGCAGGACCTTTATCCAATGCCCTGACCGCCATGATACTTTCCATTGCCTTTTCTCTTTTTTCAAGTTATACAGCCGGCAATTACAGCAACTGGATCAGCATCACAAGGGAAGTCTTTCTTTATGCCATTTATATCAACTGGGGATTGTTCATCTTTAATCTGATCCCCCTTCCTCCTCTCGACGGGTCGCATTTACTGCTTAACCAGTTCAGAAAATATCCAAGATTCCATGAAGGACTTTACAAATACGGATCATACGTATTTCTCGGGCTAATTCTTGTCACTGTATTCACAGAAATTAACCTGTTCCCGATCTGGCCTGCAATGCAGTTTCTGGGCAACGGATTTCTATCGCTGGTGGGCTACAGTTAATAGTACCCTTTTTGAAGTAATTGCTTGCTTTTATCCCTGAATTCCTGTATATTGTAGAAAACTACAGGGATGAGGTTTTCTGCGGTAATAATATTTATCGTAATGGCAGGTTCGGCATTGCAATCGGGAGATAAGTACCAGGCTGCAAGGGAAAAAATGGTAAGTGACCAGATCAGAAGCCGCGGTATTTCGGATCAGCTTACACTGAAAGCAATGCTTAAGGTACCGAGGCATCTTTTTGTGCCTGCGGAATATGAGAGCAGGGCATATGACGACAATCCCCTGCCCATAGGTTACGGGCAGACAATATCACAGCCTTTCATTGTTGCCTACATGACTGAGGTTGTGAAACCTTCCGCGTGGAAGAATGCTCTTGAAATCGGCACCGGTTCGGGTTACCAGGCAGCAGTGCTGGCCGAAATAGTAAATAAGGTATATACAATAGAAATTGTCCCGGAACTTGCCAGGGAATCTGCCAGGCGTCTGACCGGAATGGGTTACAGTAACGTAATCACCAAATACGGGGACGGCTACCAGGGCTGGGAGGAACATGCCCCTTTCGATATCATCGTGGTTACAGCGGCAGCCGAAGAGATACCGCAGCCGCTGATAGACCAGCTTGCAGAAAACGGCCGGCTGGTCATACCGGTTGGCCCGCCTTCATCGGTACAGGAGCTGATACTGATGGAAAAGAAGAACGGAAAGGTTGAGGAGAAACGCCTTACACTGGTCCGGTTTGTACCTTTCAGGCGATTGTAAGACAATAACGGGCTGCCCCGTCTCGTTAATCAGGGTAGTTAGTCAAATTGTCTTTTAATCTTGCCATGTTCACAGAACCAATAAGAAGGATTCTGAAGAAATTCAGATCGGGAATGATCCTTAAGAGGATTGGAGAAGGGAAACAGGTTTTCTTCGAAAACTCAATGGAATCGATAGCCATACGATTCGTACCAGGATTTTCAGGAAAGCCGGGACGTTACTTTGCCAAGCATTTCGGAAGAGATGAATACGAGGTTGAATGCAACGCTTCGTCAGTCGTTATGGGCGTGATGGAGGGGAAAATCATCTCCGTTGGCAGGTACAAAAGATATCACCTTATTCAGAGTTCCTACTGGTCGAAATTCCATTACGACACTTACACCACAAGCGACTACGAGTTTGCATTAAAGGCTCATCAGATGGGTTCGTGACAGCCAGACATTCACTAACCATAGAATTTGTCGTTTTAGAGGTTGGCAGGGTTGTCAATGATATATTTCCGGATGCGGATCGTAAACGGGCCGACGGTATGCGGTATTTATCTTTGAATTTTTCAGCCATTGATAATTATCATGTGGCAATTTGGTTTCATGCATCATAAATATACCTGAAAAAGATTTGACTTCGGCTTTGCTGCGGTGTAATTTTATCTAAGTTTCATTTTTCAATTAATAGACGCACATCATGAAAGTAAAAGCCTTTGTTTAAAATTCATCAAGATTTAAATCTTACCCAAATCATGAAGAGTAAAGCTGAAATATCCCGGGATAAGCGGGCCATAAGATTTGATAACAGCCACAAGCAATTTGAAAGCGCTTCCCGGGATCTGGATTATCAAGTTCACATGAACCAGACAAAATCAATCCTGAATGAACTGAATAAACCGACAGGCTCCCTTGAAAGCACTGAAAGAATGCCCGTGTTGTTTCTGGGACATGGCAGCCCTATGAATGCCATTGAGGAAAATGAATTCGTGCAGGGCTTCAGAAATGTTGCCGGGCAGATTAAAAAGACAAAGGCGATTTTATGTATCAGCGCTCATTGGGAAACGAGAGGAACTTTTGTGACGGCCATGAAAAATCCCCGTACCATTCACGACTTCGGAGGGTTTCCAAGGGAACTGTATGAAGTGCAATATCCTGCGCCGGGCAGTCCTGATCTTGCAAGGGAAACCAAAGCCCTGATTAAAGCAACCGAAGTCGGACTGGACGATAAATGGGGGCTCGATCATGGCGCCTGGATCGTTATCAAACATCTGTATCCTGAAGCTGATGTTCCGGTGATACAAATGAGTCTGGATTATTCTCAGGCGCCTCAGTATCACTATGATCTTGCCCGGGAACTAAGTCCGTTGAGAAAAAAAGGTGTGCTTATTATAGGAAGCGGGAATATGGTTCACAATCTCGGACTGGTTGACTGGAGACGGTTCAACGAACCTTTCGGCTTTGACTGGGCTTTGGAAGCGAGAGAAAAGATGAAGCAGTATATCCTGAACGACGACCATAAATCACTAATCAATTACCAGCAGCAAGGCAGGTCATTCAATCTGTCAGTTCCTACTGCTGAACATTACCTGCCATTGTTATATGCCCTTGCATTGAAAGATAAAAACGAGACTGTGGACATTTTTAATGACAAACCTGTTGGCGGATCAATCACAATGACTTGTGTGAAAATCTCATAAGTTGATGATAAATGAATGTTCTGAAGTATTATGGACATTCCGGTAAAGAACCCTGCCAGGCGCGGTATGGTTTTCATCGCCCCGGTTAACCCGATAACAAATGTTTCGACAAAATTCATTATCTTCTTCAGAATCCGGTCGCCAAGGGGTTTGCGTTCAAGTAATGTCGGTTTTTTCCCTGTCAGAAGCTCCAGTATCTCATCCCGTCTCGGCTCTTGTTCAGAGTAGAGAAAATTTTCAATAAGCGTTTGTGTTTTTTCCTTCGACAGCCTTTCTTCCTCTACAAGGCTCAGAAATGCCTTTTCCTGCTCCACCGTCCAGAACTTTTCAAATTCCTGCGGGATATCATCTGTATCAGGAATATCAACATATTTTGTTTTGTCTTCCTTAAGGATGTCGTTGGCATACAACTCCATCTTCTCCGACAGATATTTATAAAAGATAAAGCCGAGAATATAATCCCGGAATTCATCGGCATCCATCTTGCCGCGAAGGGTTCAGTTCCGGGGCGGTATCGGATCTGGCAGGTTCCACAATCCCGGATTGCCTAAAAATGCCGGATAAGGCATGTTAAATGATTCACCTGTGTTTCACCTGTATAATACAACAATGGCGCCCATTGGCGCCATTTGGTGATTCCGGCGCGATTCGAACGCGCGACCCACAGCTTAGAAGGCTGTTGCTCTATCCAGCTGAGCTACGGAACCAAAAAAATATGTCAATATAAAGAACGAACGCGCGACACATCCCGAAGCATCGGGATTAACCGTGGATGAAGTCGGGCACAAAAATACATTATTTTTAAATTTCGGCAATAAAAATCCGCGCTGTCCTTGTCCTGTATCCTTCAGTAATAAACAGACTGCTATGAATTGTTCTGATTTTTCTTATTGTTTTGGGTAAAATAATTATCGAATAACAATAAGCCAGTTATCGTTATTCGATAAAAATTCGTATGTTTTTTAGAAAAGCTACTCCGATTGCTTCATGAAGTTGACCAGGCCTTTCATGTCGATTATGGCTCTCAGCCTTGCTGGCAGCGGCTCAAAACGGAATACCTTTCCGCCAGTAATGATTTCACCTGTCTCAAGACTGATCTCAACATCATCACCCTGCCTGTAAGCTTCCACTGCTTCCCTGTGAACAATGAGCAACAGCCCCTGATTTATCGATGAACGGTAAAATATCCTGTTCACCGACTTTACTATTACCGCCTTTATTCCAAGATGTGCCAGCCCGACCGACGGATGCTCGCGCGAGCTGCCGCAGCCAAAATTATCTCCGGCAACAATAATGTCGCCCTGCCTGGCATTTGACCTGAAAGAGGGATCAAAATCCTCAAACAGATGAGGTATTATTGATGCGGGATCGGAACTCAAAGTGCTGTAGGTGTATTTCCCCGGAAACATCTGGTCGGTATTGAGATTATCAACATCAGAGTAATTCCAGATATTCCCCGACTTCCGGTTTTCGTTCCCGCCGATGGTTGAAGTGCGGCTCTGTTCCGCCCTGAATGGAAAGCGCCTGTCATCAGGGTCGCTGCGGGGATCCGTGATAACACCCGTTATTGCCGACAGCGCCACGGTGGCCGGAGAAGCAAGATAGATAGACGCTTCCTTGTTGCCCATCCTTCCGATAAAGTTCCTGTTTGCAGTGGATATTACAGTATGCCCGCTCGCCGGGATGCCAAGTCCCGTTCCCAGACACGGACCACATGAGGGAGGAAGTATACTGGCCCCCGATTCCACAAGAACCGACGCGATGCCTTCATTGATGGCCTGAAGGAATATCTTGTCCGATGCCGGTATGACATTTAGATGAAAGCCTTCCCTGATCTTTTTTCCCCTCAGTATTTCAGCTGCTATCCGGAGATCCTCTATCCTTCCATTCGTACACGTGCCAATCAGACCTTCTGAAACCTGTGTTCCGGCCACTTCAGCCACCGACTTCACGTTATCCACGTTATGCGGCGCTGATACAACAGGGACAATTTCATCGAGGTTCAGATCGATCTGCCGTGCATAATTTGCTGCCTCATCAGCCCAGATACCGGTAATAGTGTCGGCATCCGGACCAAGAAATTCCATAAGAACCGAATCGGCAGGGAATACAGCGTTCTTCGCTCCCATCTCGCTGGCAAGGTTTGCAAGGGTCATCCTGTCCGATACCGAAAGGCTTTTAACTCCTTCCCCGTGATATTCCACCGACATGTAATTGGCCCCGTCGGCCCCGATCATTCCTATTATCCACAACGCGAGATCCTTCGCGTAAACACCCTGGCGGAGGCTTCCCCCGAGAGTTATTTTTATGGATTCGGGTACGCGGAACCATGTCTCGCCTTTCTTCCAGATACCGGCAGATTCAGTCCGGTCGATACCGGCTGCAAATGCATTGAAAGCGCCGGCGGTTGATGTGTGGCTGTCGCTTCCGACTATGAGCATTCCGGGGCGGGCATAGTACGACATGATCTGATGGCATATTCCCCTGCCTGCATCGTGAAACCGCTTTATTCCCTGGCTGGCCGCTATTTCCCTGATCTCCTGGTACTGATTTGCCAGCTTCGAATCGGCCGGTGGTGCATTGTGATCGAGAACGATCAGCATCTGCCTCGGATCAGCCACCCTTACTCCACCCATCTTCTGGAAGGTTTTATATATACTGGCTGTGTTATCGTGGGTAAGAATGATGTCGGGATGGGCAAAAACTATGGCTCCGGCCGGAGCGCCGAGTATTTTTTCTGCAAATGTCATTGTCTTCATATCTCAGAGTTGAAAGATTCCGCCTTTTCCGTAAATCTCAAATTGCACCCGGGAAAATGGCAGGGACTTAATTTCCTGACCGGTTGAAAGATTGGTGATTTCTCCCTTTAAAAGGTCTATTCTCAGAAGATCGCCGTCGGACACGGCCAGACTTCCAAGGCCCGCGCAGCTTACAACCGGGAATGCCGCGTTTATGGCATTCCTCTCGTATATGGCACCGAACGATTCAGCAACAACGGCGCTGACTCCGAGGGAGATAAAGCAATCCACGGCTTGCTGGCGGGAACTTCCCGATCCGAAATTTTTCCCTGTTATAACTATATCTCCCGTCTTTGTCTTCTTCGCAAAATCCTCGAATCCTGAAAGGTTATCAAACGTGTACTGCCCCATTTCATTTATACTGGTTATTGACAGGTAGCGGTTATGAAAAATCATATCAGTGTCGATATTATCTTTTCTGACCACCCTGGCCCTGCCTTCAATAACTTCAGGCTTTTCAGATACGGGAGCCCGCGGCTTTGCAGCATTCTTTCCGGAAGATTTTTCCGGGGGAGGAAATTCCGCGGCCCTGGCAGGAATTTTTCCTGGTGTTGTAATGAATCCGGCAACTGCAGAAGCAGCAACAACAGCAGGGGAAGCGAGGAATACGCTCCCCTTTCCCTGCTTCCCGGGGAAATTCCTGTTACCTGTGCTTACAGTCACTTCGCCGGGTCCGTTCTGACCAACCTGCCCGGCAGCACATCCTGCACATCCTGCATTGGAAACCAGAGCTCCTGCTTTTTTAAAGATATCTATTAACCCGGTTTCAAGGCACTTCCTCCAAATGGCATCGGTGGAAGGTACGATTTTCAGGACAACTCCGGGGGCTACTTTACGGTTTTTAAGGATGTCAGCCGCCTGAAGCATGTCCTCCATCCGGCCGTTGGTACAGCTTCCTATGAAACCCGAATCAATCTTCAGTCCGTACACTTCGTCAGCCGGAACAGCATCATGAGGGGCTCCGGGCCTTGAGACCATGGGTTTGAATCCTTCAACGTCGATTGAATAAGATTCAGCATATACCGCATCCTTATCTGCAAATACGGGAGTGAATGTGGTCTTTGATCTTGACGAGCAGTATTCTATTATTTCCGGAGAGGGCGGAAAAAGAATTATTATGGCCCCCATTTCCGTGGCCATCGAAGAAATCGTGATTCTCTGGTCGAGGGTCATCTTTTCAGCGGCTTCACCATAGATCTCTACCGAACAGCCAAGCAGGGAGTTGGCTCCGAACCGGGCAAGGAGATTAAGGACCGCGTCCTTCGCACTGATTTCCTTCCCTGTACCTCCTTCGAGGGTGATTTTCACGGATTCCGGCACTTTGAACCAGACCCTTCCCTTGCTCCAGCCGGCCGCGATGTCCATGTCGCCCATGCCTTGTCCAAAAGCCCCGATGGCTCCCAGAATGTTTGCATGCGAGTCGGTTGACACAGCGGTGGCCGAAGGATAAACAATACCATCGTCGATAATGATGTGAGTCCCGATCCCTGCATCGATATCATATACCTTTATGCCGTTTTTTCGGGCAAACTGGCGGCAGATATGCTGGTTGACAGCGTATTTCTGGTCCGATCCCGTCGGGTTGCAGTCGAAGGTGAACCAGGTTCTCCCCGGATCATCAACTTCCAGGGTGTTATCGAGAATATTTTTTACAACATTGGCGCCTCCGAAATCGCGGGCTATTCTGGCGTCAAGTTCAATATCAACGATGTCGCCCGGACTTACATTTGCCTGTCCGGAATGATTGGCCAGTATCTTTTCTATCATGGTCATTGCCATAGCAAAAGGATTTAGATAATTCAAGTTGCTGGTTGCTTTATGCTTGTTGCCAGTTCCCTGTTCTTCGTTCTAAAAAAATATGTAATACTTTCAACATCATTCCAATAGTGCTTAAAAATTTAAAACGTTCATTTTAAACAACCAGTAACCAGAGCCCGGCAACCAGGAACTCAGCTTAGAATGATCTTAATCTACGGAGTTTTTCTGAATTTTACCCTGTAATTACGGGGGGACAATCCCTCTTCCCTGCGAAATTGCTTATTGAAATTAGAGATGCCCGGGAATCCGCACTGACAGGCAATATCGTGGACCTGGTACTCGGTTTCGCGGAGCAGGTAACGGGCTTTATCTATCCTTACCTTATTCAGATACTCGACAAATCCTTCGCCTGAATATTTCTTAAAGTACTTGCTGAATGCAAAGGGACTCATATCTACTACCTTAGATGCATCTTCGAGATTAATCTGGCGATGGTAATTTCCCCTGACATAAGCAAATATTTCATTCAACTTCTTGTTATTCCTTTTGTCGAATACCCTTTTATAGGTTTCGCTGCAAAGAAGACTCTTCCTTTCGGATGAACACATTATGCTCAGAACCTTGAAGAAACTTATCATCTTTTCGATTCCTTTTGTGTTAACCATATTATCAATATGGGATTCAGCCAGTAACGCATCCTTTACAGAAAAGTGAATTCCCCGTTCGGAATCCATCAGGAGCCTCCTTACTGACTGAAACTCATGCTGGGCAAGCAGCGCCTCCCCGATCGATGACAGGTTAAAGTGAATCATTATTCCCCTCCCCGGACTGGCATTGGCGGAATCTTTGTTGTAAGTCCAGCAATGAGGAATATTTCCACCGATAAGAACAAGATCGCCGGAATCGAATAACTCAATGCTGTCACCCACGATCCTGGTGCCATTTGTGTTGATATTCAGCATAATTTCATACTCAGGGTGAAAATGCCAGAACCCGTTGGATACTGAAACATATTGAGCCGTGAATCCGCCGTTGTTGTCGCAAACTGGTATTTCAGGTCCAGGAACCATAATATGCCTATGAAATAGTGGAGGTTATGATCAAATATACGGATTATTTTATCAATACCTTATTCAGGTTCATCAATTAAAAATGACACTTGATCATAATAATTAGTAAGTGCAAATAAAAATTTATTTTTTGTTTTGATTATAACATTATTATTTCTAAATTTGTTCCAAGCTCATGCTATTGGTAAAGGAGGAGAACAGGGTTGACAGTGAAAATCATCAGGATTGTATTGCAGACATTGACTTTCACATCTGGAACCTAAGGAATAGCGCCAGCTAACCATGGTTCCGTCCTTTTATCAGACAGTAGACACGGGAATTATCTCACTAATAAAGCCCGCTCCCTGGTTTTCACAACAACCCTTTCTCCTCTTCTTTTTGCAGCCCGGATCAGGCTGCTTTTTTTGTCTGCATAATCAATGTTCATCGGATATTAAAATTCCTTATATTTGATAAGGCTTGTCGTTCGCCTGAATGGATTTTGCATATCAGAAAGGGGAGATATGAAGACTTATATTAGGAGAAGGGAAAAGAATGATACTCTTGTTGTGCTGTACGGTGGCTGGGGCACTGATGAAAATATGTTCATCCCCCTCTGCACCGATGATTTTGATTTTATTCTGTTCTATAACTATTCGGCCGATGAAGCCCTTGTGCTCCCCGAAACCAAAACTTACCGCTCGATAACTCTCATCGGATGGTCGCTTGGTGTCTGGGCGGCAGAATATCTGTCACCCAAAACCGGGATAAAACCCGATCTGACAATAGCAGTCAACGGGACGCCCGTCCCGGCCGACGATCATTACGGAATTCCGCTTAACCTCTTTGAGGGGACGCTAAACAACATCACCGAAACAAACATGGAGAAATTCTACTTAAGGATGTTTGGCGATAAAAAGAATTATTTGCGCAATTCTGACAGGATCCCCCACAGGTCAATAAAATCGCTGCATGATGAACTGAGATGGCTGTACAACAGAATCATGGAACAAAAAGAGCCCGGATTTAAATGGGATTATGCCATCACGAGTGAAATTGACAAGGTTTTCCCCGCGAAGAATCTGAATGGTTACTGGGGAAAGGAGAAGGAGACCAGACATATAGTACTACCCTTCCCGCATTATTTTTTCCATGAATGGCGCTCCTACACCGATTTTATCGGATTCGTGCTTAGATACGGGATGCCTCAGGAGATGGTGGACTGATCACTCCGCATTCAATGTGCAGTTATTAATATCACAGGTCTTTTATCAGGATGTTGGATTCGGATCCGTCAATCATTTTTTCAAAATCATCAAGCATTGCAGTCATCGCGTTGTATTCCGGGCTATCAAGAAACACCTGCTGGTCCGATCCTTTTCTGTCGAGCTTGTTAAGGATATAGCCAACCGACAGTAAGCTGACATCCATCGCCGGCTGATACAACCTTTCCTGATGCTCATCCTCGTGGATCATGGCAACAAGCCGGGAATCGGAAAGGTCCTGAAGAATATCCAGTACCAGCCTGACAGGTATCTTCAGGCTCTTTGACAGGTTTTCGGAAGTGACTGCC
>JBAQCK010000112.1:0-13326 GCA_049294075.1 Bacteroidales bacterium
TTTCCAAACTAAAACAACATAAATCTTTTTAAATATATTTAAAGTGTGTTACTCTTTAACTGAAATAGTGGTATATAATTGAATTGAAATTTACAACTATTTAAACAAAAGACCATGTAACTGATAGAAAGGATACAGAGAGAAAAGAAAGAGTGAGAGTGGGTGGGATAAACAAATATTACGAAAAAGATCCGAAATAATTTACTTATAAGTTAAATAGTTTATATTTGCAGTCCGGGAGAAAGATGAATTATGAACTTGTAAAATTGGCAAATCTCAGTGGAAATGAGGCATCTGTGTACTCAATCTGGCTTGATGATTATCAAACAACTTCTTATGATCGCTTTATAAAAGAAAATATTAATTCATTTAAAAGTGAACTTTCGGACATAAATAACCGTTTATATGTTATTGGCAGTAAGACGGGCGCCCGGGAGGAGTTTTTTAAACCAGGAGAAGGAAACGCCGGAGATGGCGTTTGCGCCTTATATGATTCGCCACAAAGAAAATTAAGACTGTATTGCATTCGTTACGGAACTTTAATAGTAATTGTAGGCGGAGGTGGCGAGAAAAAAGTAAGAAAACTCCAAGATAACGAAAAACTCAAGGATGAGAACTATTTACTCAGGAGAATTTCGGCAGAAATAATGAAACGAATTAAAAGCAAAGAGATTAGGTACTCAGAGAACAAAATGGATTTTGAAGGCAACCTTATATTTAATGACGACAAGGATGACTAAGGCAAGAATCTACAGCAGTGAAATAATCAGTGATTTGATGGCTGAGACATCAGTTGATGAACTCAGATTGACGGAAAAGAAGATGCTACTTGCAGCACGTATAGCCGATGCTGTAAAGAAAAAATACCGTCACAGGAACGACTTTGCCGCAGCAATCGGCAAGAAGCCATCAGAGATAACTAAATGGCTGAGCGGGACTCACAATTTCACAGCAGAAACACTTTTTGAAATTGAAAGAGTGCTTGAAATACAGTTGCTTACACTGGAACCCAAACCGGCATCTTATGTTACTTACTATGTTTCATTAAAAGCAAATGCTGAAAGAACAGGAAGTTATTACATTGTAAGACCTGATGCAGGAGATCAAATAATAACAACTTATAAGGGTAAGAGTATTGCTTCTGAAACAAAACCGGAATATGTCACCGACTAATAAGAAGCATTCAGAAAAACTTGTCAGATTTCAATTAAGAGGGATTGAACTTCTTGATTTTTGTTTCATTCACCCAAAGCAACCTATTCCACCTCAGATGGTTTTTAATTTTGACATTAAACTCGAGCACAAGATCCCATCTGACAATAAATTGATTGCAGTGGTTGTAACTATTGACGTTAGGGAAGGAAACAAAACTGACAAACTGGGATCTATGATGGCAAGTTGTGTCTATGAGGTCCCTGATATTAACGATTACATTGACAAGAATACCAATCTTCCAAAATTCCCTGAATTGTTCATGACAACAATTAATTCAGTATCCATCTCTACAGTAAGAGGGATAATGTTCTCCCAATTCAGGGGCACATTCCTGCACAATGCCGTGCTGCCGGTTGTTGACCCAAAATCGTTTGTTCTTCAAAGATAGACTGACCAGATCAGTTCATTTTGTTGTATCTACTAACCACTCCTTGGTTTTGCCGGAATAATACTCCAGAGTCCAAGTGCTATTATCTCCTTATCTGATGATGAAGTGGCTGGGTTACCACTTCTGTTTCTGGAAAAGCATTAAGTAGCTGATAATGATCTTGGTTTAGTAATTCCACAATGCTGTCGACATTAAATTCCTGAATTGAATTCCTCCCATTTCTCCCTGTATGGATTACCAGGTCAAATTTAAGCCATTTAAGGAGCCCACGTAAGAATCCGTTCTCATCGTCGGCAATGCAATAATAGCCCTATGTCCTTAAAAGAGCCTTAAAATGGCAAAATTCTGGCCGAATTATCAAGGTTGTGTCTCCGAATGTGTATCCAAGAATAAAGCCACTCACAGAGTAAATCTTGTAAGTGGCTCTTTTTCAAGTAGCGAGAGGGGGGAATGATCCCCCGACCTCATGATTATGAATCATGCGCTCTAACCAACTGAGCTATCTCGCCCTTTGTCCTCCGTAGCTTCAGCGAAGGAGGAGTTTGTCCTCCGTAGCTTTCATCGAACACCGTAGCTTTCATCGAAGGTGTTAGCAAAGGTATTAGCGAAGATGTTAGCGAAAGAGGATTCTTTTTGCGGGTGCAAATATATACAGGAATTGCCAAAATTCCAATATGGTTTTGAATTTTGATAATTTTTGCTATATTGCAAAGTATTAGTTATCAAACCACTTTAATTCAATGAGAATCAAGTATGAACTGGAATACACTCTCAACTGTTCCCCAAAAGTGCTTTTTTCACGACTGAGCACACCAGAGGGCCTGGCCGAGTGGTTTGCAGAAGATGTTACAATCGAAGGCGCCCTCTTCACCTTTCACTGGGGCAAAACAGAACACAAGGCGATGATTTCATCAGTCCGTGAAAATAAAAGTGTCCGCTTTGACTGGGCCGACGATACCGAAGATAAGGAAACAAACTATTTTGAATTCAGGATTATCGTCCACGAAATTACAGGCGATCTTGCACTGATAATTACCGACTTTGCCGAACCCGACGAAAAGGAAGATGCCATCTATCTGTGGGATGCCCAGATCAACGACCTGAAAAGGGCTCTTGGAATCTGATCAGAATCTCACTATCAAGTCATTTCTCTTTCAGGTTTAATTGCTTTTCCTGCCCTTTTCTTTCAGATATATTTCTGCAACAGCATTCACCGTCTTCTCAACCGGGGTGAATGAAAAACCGGTAAGCCTCGTTATCTTGCTGCTGTCATAGGTTATTTTCGACCACGCTACCTTTACAATCTCCTTTGTCAGTGCCGATCTTCCGCCTGTAATGACCTCCAGCAGCTGAGCCACCAGCATCGCCGGATAGGATAATGCCCGCGGAACTCCAATCACCGGACCCCTGATATTCAGACTTTTTGCTATCATCGAAAAGAACTGCCTGTAGTTGAGGTTCCCGGAGTTCAATATGAACCTTTCTCCCGATATGGCGCTGTTTGTAAGCAGTATCATTGCCTTCACCACATCATTGACGTCCACATAACCGTTAGTTCCGCTTGTATGAAAAAGCAAACCTTCGTCGATCTTTGAAAAGAATGATACCGAACCACGCTTCCAGTCACCCGGACCCAATATAAGAGTGGGATTGACTATCACTGCATTCAACCCCTCACTAATGCCCTTCCATACTTCCCTCTCTGAAAGATACTTGCTTATGCCGTATGGAGAGCGGTAACCCTTTTCATCCCATCCGTGTTCCTCATTAACCATCTGCTCCCCGTCGTAAGCTCCCAGCGCCGCATTTGAACTGACATGACAAAGCTTCCTGACTTTGTTCTCCAGACACGCCCTTACAATATTAGCTGTCCCCTTTACATTGTTTTCTATGACCAGATTCTTGTCCTTGTTCCCGAATGACACAGCCGCCGCACAGTGATAAACCAGTTCCGATCCCTTCATTGCACCGGCCAGTCGCCAGGGATCGGTTACATCGGATTCAACCCATTGAAGACGGCTGAGAAGTTCGCTCTCGTTACCGCCGTAATATCCTATCAGTTTGTTTATTATTTCCCTGTTGCTCGACTTGCGGTGGATGGCCTTTACATTCATTCCCCGGGAGATAAGCGTGTAAATAAGATGACTGCCCACCAGTCCTGTTCCTCCGGTTACGAACACTGGTTTTGTCTGTGCTTCCATTAAATGTCAGTTTGCTGCAAATTTGGACAAAATCCTTACGGCCGGAAAATAAATCCGGCTTCATTTTTTACTTAAAAACAAATTATGCTTGTTTTCCCTGATCCTCACCAGGATGTGAATCCCAGTTTTCCGAGCCCTTCCTTTATCTCAGGACAGCCCATGAACAGTTTCCACAGCAATCCTGTCCTGTAATTCTCTATCATTACCACTTCCGGGCCCTGGTCAATGGCAAGATATCTTTGCGGATACCATTCATCCTGTTCGCTGAAGGCATCGTAGAAGCCAAATTGCCCGAACAGCTTTTCCCCGTAATGATCGTAGAAATACCTCATTGCATCGAGCGATTGCTCCGGTGTGTAAGGTATGGATGAAATGGCTGCCGTGGGGGATATCACCCCGAGATCGCTGTTTTCACCCGGGGCATGAGCTGCATAGCCCCTGACTGAATAACTGGCGGTAAGACCCCAGCAATCCTTGTTATACCCTTTGAAATTCTTCGGGTTTTCCACACACCAGTTCCAGTTTATGAGGGTATGGTTCGTGTTATGCTCCATATAATCGGCATACTGGTCAACAAGGTTACGCGGATCGAACCCGAGAAATGAATAGTGCGACCAGAAAAGGGGTCCGCCATATTCGGGAGCGCCGTTATGCTTCAATTCCAGGGTTAATCCATACTTGCTTGTCTCGCCATTGATACCTCCGCTTCTTGCCCAGCCCTGATGATAGGCCTCCGGACTTACGGGGAAAGTAGGAGAAGATGCCGCAAGCACATAGAGAATGAGGCACTCATTGTATCCTTCCACCGCGAAGTTCATATCCCAGCCGTATTCAGGTGACCAGTGCCAGTAGATCACGTTCTCGCCGCCTTTTGTGAACCAGTTCCATTCAACCTCTCTCCACAGCCTGTCAATATCCTCCGCAAGTCTTCTTTCCTCATCGTTGCCGTCCCTGAAATATTCCCTTACAGTCAGTAGTCCCTGAATGAGATAAGCTGTTTCAACAAGGTCGGCTCCGTTGTCCTTTTGTGAAAAGGGCTTTACCTTACCGGTCTCGCCGTACATCCAGTGCGGCCATGCCCCGTGAAAACGATCTGCAGTTTCAAGCCAGTTTACAATTTTCTGCAGCCTGGCCTTTCCCTCTTCCCTCGTGATGAATCCTCTCTCGATGCCGACAAGAATTGCCATCACCCCGAAGCCCGATCCCCCTGATGTGATTACATTCATATCATTCTCGGGGTATTCGCCGTCGGCATGAAAACGTTCCCTGGCCATTCCGGAAACCGGTTCGGCTCCATCCATGAAATACTGAAAGGTCCGGTATTGAACCAGGTTCATCAGCGAATCATCTGATATGCCTCCTGCCTCGCCATCCTTGCTTAAAGGTGATTCCTGCGGACACGAACGGGCAAGCAGCATCAGGAGAACCGAAAGTAATGCTGTTATCTTCATATGTTACCGGTTTAGTTGTCAGGCGTTATTTGAAGCTAAGATATCAATAAATACATTAAATTAGCGCTATGTCATAAACCTGAACTTTTCCGGAAATATTAATTTAAAAATTACATTGATATGGCAAATGCAAATAGTAATACACGCCGTGATTTTCTGAAGAAAATGGGCGTTGGTGGAGCCCTTGCGGTACTGGGAACAATTCCGGCTATTTCACTAGCTGCGGATGCGGCCCCGAAGAAGAAAGCGAAAAAAGGTCTTTCGCTGAATCTTGGCCTTCAGGAGAGTGTTGCTCCCGGTCAGACACTGACTGAAAAGCTCGATTTCATGGAGGCCAACGGGGTTTATGGCCTTGAAATCGGGGGAGGAAAACTCGCCAGCCGGGTCACCGAGATTCAGAAGGCTCTGCAGAACAGGCAGATTAAGGTGTCAGCAATCTGTGCAGGGTTCCAGGGATGGCTCATAGCCACCAATGAAGCTGACAGGAAAAAGTGCATCGACAGCTCGAAAGAGATCCTTCAGGCCGCTGGCGCCCTTGGTTCTTACGGGATGATCCTCGTTCCCGGATTCAACGGACAGCAGCCTTCGTTCCCTTATGTGGAAGCAAGGGAGATACTGGTTGAACAACTGAAGGAACTTGGTGAATTTGCAGTCAAAAACAACACTACCGTAATACTCGAACCACTCAACAGGAGGGAAGCCTGGTTCCTCCGCATGGTTGCCGATGCTGCATCTATCTGCCGCGATGTCGATTCTCCCGGTGTTACATGTATGGGCGATTTCTGGCACATGACATGGGAGGAAACCGACGACATGGGAGCCTTCATTTCGGGACAGAAATACCTCAATCATGTTCATGTAGCCAGCCGTAAAAACAGAAGGATGCCCGGAGAGGACGAAGGAGATAATTACGTTACCGGATTCAAGGCTCTTAAGATGATCAACTACCAGCATTACGTCAGCTTCGAGTGCGGCACCAAAAACGACAAAAATATTGTTGTTCCGGCAGCATTGAAACTGCTCAGGGAGCAGTGGGATCTGGCATAAACTCGTTATAACATTGTTATAACAGCGTTATAACAATGTTATAACATTAAATATAGCTTTCACAAATAACTTTTAACCGATGAAGAAGATTTTCCTCCTTTCAGTTTTTGTTTTTTTTATTATTTCATGCAACAAGGAACAGACTGTTTCTGATGCAGATATTCCCCTTGCCGAGCATCCGCGACCTGACTTTGAAAGGCTGCCGTGGCTGAACCTGAACGGCTACTGGCAGTTTGCTCCCGATTCTCTGAATACGGGCGTAAAGGATAACTGGCAGGATAAGCCTGAGTCATTTACATCAAGGATACTCGTGCCGTTTTCATGGGCAAGCCCGATGAGCGGGATTGAGCTTCCCAAAGTAAATGTGGGCTGGTATTCAAGGACTTTCAGGACAGGAAACTCAGCCGACTGGAAAGGGAAGAAGGTATACCTGATATTTGGCGCCAGCGACTTTCACACCAGTGTCTGGATGAACGGGGAATTTGTCGGGGAACACAGTGGCGGGTACCTTCCCTTTGAATTCGATATAACACCCTTCGCCAGGAAAGGAGACAACCGGCTGGTAGTCAGGGTTGAGGATGAGGAGCTCGACAGCCGTCCCTCCGGTAAGCAGTATTACGGCAATGCCAAGGGTATATGGCAGACTGTCTATCTGGAAGCCAGAAAGGATATTCACATTTCCTCAATCAGGTTCACTCCCGATATTGACAAGGCTGAAGTGAAGGCGGATGTCAGCATATCCTCGCCTGCGCCGGAAGGTATGGTTTTCAGGCTTTCAGGAAAGGGCAACGGCCTCGCATTCGAATCTGTAATTAATGCAGGTGATTCCACCGCCCGATTCAGGATACCCGTCAGCGAAATGAGGTTGTGGAGTCTCGATGAACCTTATCTTTATGAAGTTACCGCTTCCCTGGTGAATGGACGCGAAGCTGATTCTGTCAGTACTTATTTCGGCATGAGGAAGATTTCGGCAGTCACAATACCCGGCAAGGATTTCAAGTATGTTGCTCTCAATAACGAGCCCTTGTATCTGAGGATGAGCCTCGATCAGAGCTATCATCCCGAAGGCTTTTACACCTTCCCCTCGGATGCTTTCATGAAAGATGAGATAATGAGGGCAAAGAATCTGGGATTGAACGGTTTAAGAATCCATATCAAGGCTGAAATTCCAAGGAAACTTTACTGGGCCGACAAATACGGACTTCTTATTATGGAGGACGTTCCGAACTTCTGGGGTGAACCCACGCCTGAATCGAAGGCCAACTGGGAATACATTGCCGAACGGGAGATACTGAGGGATTACAATCATCCCTCGGTTTTCTCATGGGTTCTCTTCAATGAGACATGGGGCCTGTTTACCCGGGATACGGTGGCGAACCGCAGATCATATACTCCGGAGACGCAGGAATGGGTAAGATCGTGGTATCACAGGGCAAAATCGCTGGATCCCACAAGGCTTGTAGAGGATAATTCGCCATGCAATCTCGACCATGTTATCACCGACCTTAACACCTGGCATTCATACAATCCGGCGCGGCAGTGGGCCGGTTTGCTCGATGAGATTGTAAGCAAAACTTATCCCGGTTCCGATTATAATTTTATCGGAGGAAATGTTCAGGGCGATGAGCCGATGATGAATTCAGAGTGTGGGGCTGTGTGGGGATACAGCGGCAGCACAGGCGATATCGACATAACCTGGGAGTACCATATAATGATGAATGAATTCAGGAAACGCCTGAAGATAGCAGGCTTCCTTTTCACTGAGTTTCATGATGTAATAAATGAATGGAACGGTTACTACCGTTTCGATCGCGGCAAAAAGGAATTCGGACTCGATGAGTTGTGTCCCGGGATGACCATGAACGACCTGCACGGAGACCTTTACCTGGTGGCCGGCGATGATTTCTTTCTTAGGTACAGGGGAGGTGAGACTATTCGCATGCCATTGGGAGTCAGCTCTGTCACTGACAATATTCCTTCAGGTCTGAAAGTTGAATACACACTTACAGGATGGGACAGGCTGGGAGAAAAGTTCACCGCGCTTAACGGCGAGGTTCCTGCCAAAGCTGAACCTTTTGAATATACCGGGCTTGATCCTGTTTCACTTAAACTGCCGTCACTGGGTTCTGTTATGGTGTTTTCGGCCACCCTGAAGGATGGTTCTGGCAATGTGCTGGCAAGGAATTTTGTACCCTTTGTTGTCGACGGCATTGATCCTCCGGGAGTTAAAATCGTTTCAATTCCTGCTTCAGGGTTTTCGGGGGCGGAATGGAGCATAAGGCATCTTGCAACCCAGAAAGGAAGGAAAGTGTGGGGAATGGGTTCAGGTTACTTTGAATATGAATTCAAATGGCCGGCAGGCCTGGACACAGCCGGAATAGAATCAGTCGAGTTCCGCGCGGAGCTTGCTTCGCGCTATCCTCAGGAGAAATACCTTGATGAAGGCGTGGCAGAGGGAATCGGAATGACGGTGGTCACCGACAAGGGCACTACACCAGGTTATGGACAGAACAGTTATCCCCAGACAGATGCAGTTCCTCATACTGCAAAGGCAATAATTACTGCAAACGGTAATAAGGTGAAAGGGGTTACGCTGGAAGATGATCCCGCTGACCACAGGGGTATACTCTCGTGGATGAACCAGGAGCCGGGATGGGCATGGGGAAGCAGGGACAGGAGTAAAAGATGGCTTCTGGATGAGGCCGGATCGTACGGTTATCTGGTGAAGGTTCCGATCAGCAGGAATGACATGCGAAAGGCAGCCGAAACAGGTAATCTGGTGATCCGGATTCAGGTCAACGAGGTCGGCTCAATCAGTGGCGGACTGTCTGTATATGGAAAAGAATCAGGGCGTTATCAGCTTGACCCGTCAATAATAATAAAACCCGGGCAGTAGATGCCCGGGTTTCATTATTATTGTTTGTAATATTTCCTTAATAAGATCAGATCAGGATATTCCTCGCGTACTGAACGCAGGTCTTAACTTCCTTAACTGCATCTGACCATGGTTTGATCTCATATTCGAGTTCGATATCAACATAGATCGGCCACTGGTTCTTCTTAAGAAGCAGAAGAACATCTGCAATAGGAGCTTCACCCTGTCCCCATACCTGGTTCGTGTTCGGCGGATCGGTATTGGGTCCGGTTTTGTCTTTCATGTGAATGCTGAAGAGACGGTCGTGATATTTTTCGATAATGGTGTTGGGGTGTATACCGGTTGATCCGAAGAAATGACCTGTATCGAAGTTCATCATCACGGCAGGTGAGACAGCAAGGAAAGGATCGTAGCTGAACCCTTCGGTCGCGAACTGCATATGGTTGTGGAAAACGGCATACATTCCGTGTTTTTCTGCAATCGGCCCCATCTTGTTCACTGCTTCCTCGCTGATTTCGTCACAGACACCCTTGGCGCCCATTGCCTTGGCCACCTTGAATGCATAATCGATCTCTTCATCTGACCAGCGTGCAGGAGAAAACTTCACAATGTGTATGTTGATGCCTGCATCGTCGAAAAGCTTCTTCGCCTCTGCCACCTTGGCCATATCGACATTGATCCTGAAGTTTTTAACATCCTCATTGTATTTTGCAACCGCAGCCTTCTGTTCTTCTGTCAGCTGGGGACGCTGAAATCCGCCTGCAGGTCTCTGTGCCTGTGCCGGAGCTGCCTGGGCTGCAGGCGTGGCACCGGCAGGAGGAGGAGGAGGAGGAGGGGCCTGACGCTGACCACCGCCGCCGCCGCCAAACATTGACCTCATTGGATTCTCGGGTATTCCGAGATACTGCTCGAGATCAGTGCTCATCAGCTCGATTGAATTGATGCCGGCTTCTTTGCAATACTTGATCACATTTTCAATGCCTGAGGGCATACTGCGCCAGCTATAGGTTATCGCACCTATCTGGACGCCTCCGAATTTAGAATCCGGTTTGTCGGATACTGCAGGAACTTCCTCAGCAACAGCCTTGGTCTTGCAGCCATACGTCACCGGTATCACTGCAAGGGCAGCAGCAGCAGCTGATGTCCCGAGAAATTTTCTTCTTGAAATGCCATTCTTCATTTCACCATTGTTTTTCATACATTATCAGGTTAAGGATTAATCATGACATAAAAATAGGTAAAAGATATTCACCATAGAGTTTATTTGTGTTAATAAAGATAAAAATCGGATAACCTGTTGCGGAATTTAAATATTTGAGCTAAATATGGACTGGCAAACCTGAAGCAGAAATTTTATAACCATATCTAAACTCTATCTGGCTATGAAACTGAAAACCAGCATTGTACTCGGTCTGATGATGTTTCTTCAGTATTATGTCTGGGGTTCCTGGTATGTTACCATGGGTACCTTCATGACGAATATTCTTGGTTCAACGGGCATTCAGATCGGTGCAGCATACGGCGCCCTTGCCATTGCAACCATGATCTCTCCTTTTTTTGTCGGGATGATCGCTGACAGATATTTTCCGGCCCAGCGTGTTATGGGTATTCTTCATCTGTCAGGAGGAGTGCTGCTCTTCCTCGCGTCGAGGGTTACCGCGAATGGTCCATTCTACTGGGTCATAATGCTGTATTCGCTGGCCTATATGCCTACAATCGCGCTTTCAAACAGTGTTGCATTCAGGCAGATGAGCGATCCTGGAAAACAGTTTCCGGTTATCCGTGTATTCGGTACAATCGGATGGGTTATCTCGGGTTTCATGATTGCAATACTCGGCATTGAGCAGACTCCGGGAACATTTTACATGGCGGCTGTTGTATCGGTCGGGCTCGGTCTCTTCAGCTTCTTTCTTCCCGATACTCCTCCGCAGGCAAAAACACCGTCCAGCGCCAGATCGCTGATGGGCGTCGATGCATTTGTTCTTTTCAGGGACCGTCCCTACCTCATCTTTTTCATTGCCGCAATATTCGTCTGCATTCCTCTTTCATTCTATTTTGGTTTTGCCAACCTTTTCCTTAACCAGGCAGGAATGCAGAATGCAGCAGGTAAAATGGTGATGGGACAGATATCCGAGGCGCTCTTCATACTTGCAATTCCCCTGCTGTTTAACAGAATCGGAGTCAAGAAAATGCTTCTCATCGGCATGTCGGCATGGATACTGCGATACATATGCTTTGCCTTTGGCGATATGGGAACCGGAGCCTGGATGCTCTACGCCGGAATTATCCTTCACGGGGTTTGCTATGATTTCTTCTTTGTCACAGGTTACATGTACACCGAGAAGAAATCAAACGAAAGGATCAAGAATGCCGCACAGGGATTGTTCACCTTTGTCACCTACGGCCTTGGAATGTTCATCGGCACCTGGTTCTCGGGATTTGTAACAACGCATTATACAGTTGCGGGTGCCTATCAGTGGAGAAGCATCTGGATGGTCCCGGCGTATATTGCCGTGGCGGTGCTGATCTGTTTCATCTTCTTCTTCAGGGAGAAAAAGACGATAGCGGTCGCCGAATGACAAAAAGATACAAAGGGATCATATAACACAAAGGGCAGAACTTGTAACTTTACTGAAAAACCTGCTTATGATTGTAACTTGCGTGCATGTGACTGTAAAGCCTGAATCAGTTGACGATTTCATAAAGGCAACTATCCTCAATCACAAGGGGACGGTAAACGAGAAGGGCAACCTCAGGTTCGATGTTTTGCAGAATGCTGATGATCCCTGTCGCTTCATGATTTACGAGGCATTTGAATCGGAAGAGGCTGTGGCATTTCACAAAACCACAGGCCATTACCTGGCGTGGAAGGATGCCGTGAAGGATATGATGGCGGAAACCCGCTATGGTGTCAGATATGGTGTCGTGGAACCGAGGGAGAGGTCAGCATGGTAAAGCCTTTCAATTTCACCCGTCTGCCTGAGATCTTTTTCGGAGAGGGAAAGTTGAGCCTTCTGCCGGGACTGGCTGGGAAATTCGGGAAAAGGATAATCCTGGTGACAGGCAGGCTTTCCTTCATGGAGTCTGCTTCTGCCGCCATGCTGCTTGATTCTCTCAGCCGGGCTGGCATCAGCTTCATCCCGATTGAAATACCGGGTGAGCCTTCGCCCGATGATGTTGATTCTGCAGTACATCTGATCTCTGACGGTCAGGTTGATTCTGTTGTGGCCATAGGAGGGGGAAGCGTCATGGATGCTGGAAAGGCAATTTCAGCCATGGCCGGGATGAACGAATCGGTTGCGGAGTTTCTTGAAGGTGTCGGAACCAGGGAGCATCCCGGCGCCAAACTCCCGTTTGTGGCGGTTCCGACAACATCCGGGACAGGCAGTGAAGCTACAAGCAATGCAGTGATCAGCAGAGTCGGAAGGGATGGATTTAAAAGATCTCTTCGTCATGCGAATTTTGTTCCCGACATAGCGCTTGTTGATCCTGTGCTTACAACAAGCTGTTCTCCCGGAATCACTGCGGCAAGCGGTATGGACTGCTTCACCCAGCTCACAGAGGCTTTTCTCTCCGACCGTGCAAATGAGTTCACCGATGCCCTTGCGATTGAAGGGATTAAAGCGCTCAAAAACTCACTGGCGAAGGCATATCATCATGGAGATGATATCCCTGCCAGAAGCGGGATGTCTTTTGCCGCGCTTGTATCAGGGATTTGCCTGGCAAATGCCGGACTCGGGGTTGTTCACGGATTTGCCTCATCTGTGGGTGCAATGTTTGAAATCCCTCATGGAGTGATCTGCGGGACACTCATGGCGCCGGCAAACAGGATAATTGTCAGGGAGCTCCGGTCCGGGAAAGGCAGAACGGAATCCCTTGCAAAGTATGCTTCACTCGGAAAGATCACTACCGGTGCTGAAGGAAAAACAGATGATTACTACATAGACGGATTTATTGACTGGATGATTAAACTCAGCGAAGAACTGAACCTTCCCCGACTCAGCCGCTATGGCATTGAACGGACACATTTCGCTGAGATATGCAGTAACACCGGACAGAAAAACAATCCGGTTAAACTTGGAAGCGAAGAACTAATTGAAATACTTACTGAACGGCTTTGATAATGGATACTTGCCACACACCTCACAC
>JBAQCK010000113.1:0-19143 GCA_049294075.1 Bacteroidales bacterium
CCCGATAGCTATCGGGACGGGAAGAAAGGGGGTCCAATAAAAATAATGAAACTATCTAATAATATAAATATGAAGCGCTTAACATTAATAATCGTCGCTGTGGTTCTGATTGCAGGCTGCAAAAACAAAACAGGTGAAGCTGATGCCTTCGGGACTTTTGAAGCCACTGAAGTCACCGTCTCATCCGAAACAAGCGGACGCATTCTCACATTCCCGGTAACCGAAGGAGTTGAGATTGAGGAAGGAGCAGAAATTGCCCTGACAGACACCACTCTTTTCCACCTTCAGCTTAATGAAATCAACGCGGGCATGAAAGGCGTCAGGACGAAAATCGGCTCTATAAATGCCCGGAATGAGATTCTCAGCCAGCAGATAGAAAATCTGAAAGTAAACATAGTCAGGATTGAAAACATGCTGAAGGATGATGCCGCCACGAAAAAGCAATATGATGATCTCGCGGGGCAGGTTGCGGTGCTTGAAAAGCAGATAGCCGCCAACAACACCCAAAAGGCTTCAATTGCAGCGGAGCTGTCGGTTTATGAATCGAAAAAGGCCACACTCGGCGAGCAGCTTTCACGGAGTAGTGTAAAGAGTCCCCTGAAGGGAACCGTGATTGAGAAATATGCCGAAGCCGGTGAGATTACTTCGGCAGGCAGGCCTCTCGTAAAGATTGCCGACCTTGCGGCGATGAAGCTGAAAGTGTATGTTAGCGGCGCTCAGCTTGGCGGATTGAAGATTGGCAGTGAATGTACGGTAAGAGTCGATGAAGGAGAAACAGGCTATAAGAACTTCCCGGGCAGGATAAGCTATGTCTCGGGCAAAGCAGAGTTCACCCCCAAGATAATCCAGACCAGGGAAGAAAGGGTGACTCTGGTTTACGCGGTTACAATCGATGTTGACAATGACGGTACAATGAAGTCGGGGATGCCCGGGGAAGCCATTTTCTGAAAGATGAATAAAGCAATTGAATCATCGGGCGTTTGTAAGAATTTCGGGGACACTCTGGCCCTGAAGGATATCTCCTTTGATGTAAACGAAGGTGAGATATTCGGGTTCATAGGTCCCGACGGCGCAGGCAAGACAACGCTTTTCCGGATAATAACCACACTGCTTCTTCCCGACCGGGGTTCCATGAAAATCCTTGGTCTCGACAGCACAAAGAGATATAAGAAGCTTCGCGAAAACATAGGATACATGCCGGGGCGGTTCAGCCTGTACCTCGATCTGACAGTGGAAGAGAACCTGAATTTTTACGCATCTGTCTTCGGTACTACGGTGGAAGAGAACTATGAGCTTATAAGCGATATCTATTCCCATATCGAACCATTCAAAAAAAGGCTTGCCGGAAAGCTTTCCGGCGGGATGAAGCAGAAGCTTGCACTCTCTTGTGCCCTTATCCACAGGCCTCGCCTGCTTGTTCTCGACGAACCCACCACCGGTGTTGATGCAGTTTCGCGGACCGAATTCTGGGAGATGCTGAGGAAGCTGCGGCAGCATGATATCACTATAGTAGTATCAACACCCTACATGGACGAAGCAATCAGGTGCGACAGGGTTGCGCTTATCCAGGACGGACAGATAATGACAATCGACAAGCCTCAAAATATAAGAGAAGGATTCTCCCGTAAACTGTTCAGCGCGAAGGCCGGCAACAAATACACGCTGCTGATAGCCCTCAGGGAGTACCCCGGAACGCTGAGTGTTTATCCTTTCGGCGACTCGATACATGTCACTTTTTCAGAAGAAAAACCCGATAAAACACTAATTGAATTTCTGGTGAAGAACGGGATAACCGATGCTGTAATAAATGAAACTGAAGCCGGGATCGAAGACAGGTTCCTGGAACTGATGGGAAAGGATGAAACAAGGAAACTATGACTCGCAACCCGGTAATAAAGGTAAGGAACCTTGTAAAAAAGTTCGGAAGTTTCGTTGCAAACGACAACCTCAGCTTCGAGGTGTATGAAGGCGAGATATTCGGTTTTCTCGGGGCCAACGGAGCCGGCAAGACCACTGCCATCAGGATACTTACGGGCTTGTCGGAACCTACATCAGGCGAAGTAATGGTGGCAGGGTTCGATGCGCGACGGCAGCCGGAAGACATAAAAAAGAAAATAGGGTACATGTGCCAGAAGTTTTCGCTGTACGACGATCTGACCATCAGGGAAAACATTATGCTTTACGGCGGCATCTATGGCCTCGGCAAGGCTCTGATAAGGGAAAGGACCAATCAGCTTCTCGAAAGGCTGAATTTCAAGGAGTACGGCGACAGGCTGATCTCCTCCCTCCCGCTCGGATTAAAGCAGAAGCTTGCCTTTTCAGTTGCCGTTTTTCATGAGCCCCGGATAGTCTTCCTCGATGAACCCACAGGAGGCGTCGACCCCATAACACGGAGGCAGTTCTGGGAAATGATATATGAAACCGCTTCACGGGGAATCACCGTCTTTGTCACAACCCACTACATGGACGAAGCCGAATACTGCGACCGTGTATCGATCATGAATGAAGGAAGGATTGTGGCAATAGACACTCCGGCTGAGCTTAAGAAGCAATATGATGCAGAATCGGTTGAGGAAGTCTTTGTGAAAATAGCCAGGCCGGGCATGAACCACGGAATAGTGTCTGTAAACACGGACAATAATAAAGGATTATGAAGAGATTTTCAGGATTTGTCAGAAAAGAGTTCATCCATATCTTCAGGGATGTCAGAACGCTCATAATACTGTTCGGGCTTCCTGCCGTGATGATCATCCTTTTCGGCTATGTGGTGAGCACCGACCTTAAAAACGCGAGCCTTGCCTTTCTTGATCTCTCAAAGGATGATGTCAGCGCTGAACTCACAGATAAGATATGTTCATCCGGATTTTTCAGAAAGACCGCTGATCTGTCAAGCTATCAGGATATCGACAGGATTCTCAGAAGCGGAAAGGCAAAGGCGGTGATAATTTTCGGGGAAGATTTCGGAAGGGATCTGGAAGCCGGTAAAAACGCCAGGGTGAGCATTATTGCCGACGGATCGGAACCCAATATGGCCACGCTGGTGACCAATTATGCCACTGCGATAATATCCGGTTTCAACCGGCAGCTTATGCCGGCCGGCCAGGTGTCTGTGCCCGTGATAGTGCCGGAAGTCAGGATGTTCTACAACCCTTCGCTCAAGAGCCAGTTCATGTTTATCCCGGGGGTGATCACCATGATAATGATTCTTATATGCGCCCTGATGACATCAATCACGCTGACAAGGGAGAAGGAATTCGGGACTATGGAGGTGCTGCTGGTGTCGCCCCTTAAACCTGTCCAGATAATACTCGGGAAAGTGACCCCTTATTTCTTCCTGTCGTTTGTGAATGTAATAACAATACTGGTCCTTTCGAGGCTGGTCTTCAGCATGCCCGTCAAGGGAAGCCTGATCCTGCTTCTTGCGGAGAGCATGCTTTATATCCTGCTTTCACTTTCAATAGGCATCCTTATTTCGGCAGTGGCAAAAACAATGCAGCAGGCTATCTTCATTTCGCTGGTTGGGATGATGCTGCCGACTGTACTACTTTCGGGATTCATTTTCCCGATCGAGAATATGCCGGTGATATACGACTGGATAACCATGATTTTGCCTCCGAGGTATTTTATAGTGATAATCAAGAATATAATGATCAAGGGTGCAGGATTTGCCTCTGTATGGAAGGAAACTCTGATCCTGGCTTTCATGACTGTAATCTTTATAGCTCTGGCAATCAAGAAATTCAGTATAAGGCTGCAGTAAGGATAAAAAATATTTAAAGAGCGGACACAAAACAATGCGTACAATACTTTACCTGATAAAGAAAGAGTTCCTCCAGATCTTCCGTGACAAGTTCATCGGGAAGGCCATCTTCGGGATCCCTATAATTCAAATGCTCATCCTGGTGCCTGCAATCACATTTGAGATAAAATCCGCAGGGTTGTGCATCATCGACAACGACATGACATCGGAATCGCGCGGACTGATCAGCAAGCTCGATGGCTCACCATTTTTCAGTATACTTCAGTCGACCTCATCAGAAAAAGAGGCCAACGAACTTCTTTACAGCGATAAGGCCGACATTGTCCTTCAGATCCCGTCCGGTTTCGGAAAAGATCTCGGTACCGGAAGACCGGCGAAAGTGATGGCTTCGGTCAACGCCATCAATTCGATGACGGCTCAGTTGTCGTGGGCTTATCTGTCGGGTGTCATCCGCGATTATAATCTCGACATTGCCAAAGCGGGCAACCCGGCGGCGGCCAATGCCATGGCTACTATAGTTATCACACACCGTTACTGGTATAACGAGATGCTAAATTACAAGCACTACATGCTCCCCGGAATACTGGGGATATTGGTTGCGGCAATAGGTTTTGTGCTTGCCGGCCTGAATATGGTAAAGGAAAAGGAAGTCGGCACTATCGAGCAGATAAATGTAACACCTGTAAGAAAATATCAGTTTATAACTGCAAAGATGGTTCCCTTCCTTGTAATCGGGCTTATTGATCTTGCAATCGGGCTTACTGTTGGAAAGCTTGTATTTGACATCCCGTTTGAGGGCAGCATTCTGCTGTTGTTTCTCGGCTCGGCCATCTTCCTGGTTGCAGCCCTGGGACTTGCGCTTTTCGTATCCACCATGTCGGGAACCCAGCAGCAGTTCATGTTTGTGGCATTTTTCTTCATGATAATCTTCATTCTTATGAGCGGGATCTTCACTCCCCTCGAAAGCATGCCGGAGTGGGCACAGAAGATCGACATGGCAAATCCTGTGGCCTACCTGATGAGAATAAACAGGATGATAATGCTCAAGGGATCGACTATGAGTGATATCAGGGGAGATTTATTCGCTCTTACTGCAATCGCGGTGATTTTCACGACTCTTGCCATCAACAGGTACAGGAAAACGGCCTGACAATACGGCATTCACTTCACACCGGGATAAAACAAAAGAGCTTTTTGTCTGTTATCATATAAAACCATATATAAAGGCTGAATGATAACAAGCATATTGATAATTTTGTCGGGGTGGATGGTCTTCAAAAATCGCAAAAAAGTGAAGGAAGATGCCGGGGCGATTGCTTCGAAACAAATAAAAACCAGAAAATACTGCTGGTTACCGTTTTAGATTCTGTTATTCGCTGTATTTTGCAAATGTCTGCATGACATTCTGAAGGTAGGTTTTCGACAGGGGAATATCCGTCACATCAGGGTGATCGAGTTCCAGCTTCAGGTTATCCTTGTCCCGGCGGATCACCTTTACCTTTTCGAAATTGACCATATAGGAACGGTGACACCGGATAATCCCGGTTCCCGCGAAGTCTTCCTCCATTCTCTTCATTGTGGCCCTCAGAAGGTACTTCGACACTTTCCCCTTGTTGAGATAACAAACTGTTATATAATTCTCCGTTGCTTCGAGATAAAGCAGGCTTTCTTTCTTAACGGACAGCTTGAGAACCGATTTGTCGTCGTAAAAAGGTATCATGCCGGGAGTGGGATCGGTTGACACTCCCTCGGCCAGTATCCTTATTTGTTCCTTCTTGTCGCGCCACGAAAGATAGAGCCAGGCAACCGAATACGGAAGGAGAAGGACCAGTGCTGTGTTCCGGGCTGACATTTTCACAAGAAAAACAAAATCCCTGGTGTCATTCAGCCCGAATTTCTCGAAAAGCGAATAAAAGAGAGCCATTGCAAGCACCTCCGCCGCGATCCACATAAGAAACTGGCCAAGGTTAATTATTCTCCTTTTGCAAACCTGATACATGATTATCCGGCTGATTGCCACCACCAGGACTCCTGCCAGGATAACCAGACTGGAATAGGTAAAAAAATGGAATCTGGTGAGATTAAACCATTTATCGGCGCCGAAAGGTGAATATATGTTTATAAACACAAGCGCGAAGAGAGCCGTGAAGAGAATAAGGTTGATAATATTCCTTTTCTCAAACAAATAAGGTGCGATTGGCTTCTGGAAATCCGGCATGGGATTTTTCTTTCTTCAGCAAAAATAACCATTTTATTTATCTCTTCGAATTTCCCTCCCGTAGCTCCGGAACACATACCGGATTTCGTCACTAATAACGAGATTTCATCCCGGTTTTTGGATTTTCGTCACTCTCAGGGGTCAGCCGGCACATATTTTTGACGCCTTCAATTTCTATGGATTCCTTTGAATCGTCAAACGTAAAAAAATTACTCCCGTGGGATTCACTTCACTTCAGACAAGCCTTGTTTCGCAGTTCGATCCGGGCACCGGGGAAATCCCAGTCAACGGATCGGGAATAAAGATAGTCAACACAGGATTTGTATCGGACGGTATGCCTGTTGATCAGTTCAGCGGTGAGGACTGGTCGATAAAGGAGAACATCGAGTTTTCCTATCCGGTTTTTGTTCCCGCTTCAGAAGGAAACAAGGTCATATTGCTGCTTCACGGCCTTAATGAAAGATCGTGGGACAAGTACCTTGCCTGGGCTTATTACCTTGCTGCCGAAACAGGAAGTTATGTCATTCTGTTTCCCATCTCATTTCACATAAGCAGGGCTCCTGTATCGTGGAAAGATCCGCGGACCATGATAAGGCTGATCAGGGAAAGGATTCCGGTCATGGGTGAAATAAGGAATTCCTCCTTTGCCAATCATGCCTTGAGCAGACGGCTTGCCGATGATCCCCGAAGGCTTGTAAGGTCGGGTTACCAGACAGCCGGTGATATCGTAAGGCTCGTTAGTCAGATCAGGGATGGCAGTCATCCGGTTGTGCCGGCCACAGGCAAAATAAACATCTTTTCCTACTCCATCGGGGCTTTCCTTTCGGAGATATTGCTTATGTCCGATCCCCGGGGGCTCTTTTCCGACACTAAGCTTTTCATGTTTTGCGGAGGATCGGTTTTCGGAAGGATGAATCCTGAATCGAAGCATATAATGGACAAACTGGCTTTCGAAAGTACCAGTCGCTATTACAGGGATACTTTCGAAGAAGAGATCGGAGGTAAAGGCTCGATTCTCGGCCGGATTGTTTCGGGACCTGCAGGAATGGCCTTTCGCTCAATGCTCGACCCGGTGCGTTTCAGGTTGCAAAGGGAAAAGTCGCTGGCAGCTATCCGCGACAGGATGTTTGTGATAGCTCTTTCCGGCGACAGGGTAGTCCCTCCGGCCGGAATAATTGAAACCCTTGGGGACAGGTCCCATGTTGAAGTACTGGATTTCCCATTCGATTATACCCACGAGAAACCTTTCCCAATTTTCGATAATAAGACTGCCGGGGAGGTTGATGCCGGTTTTGAGAAAGTCTTCATTCCTGCCTGCAGGTTCCTGGAATAGTACCCGTATTTCAAAACTCCCTGAAAGGTGAAAATTTATTTTTTACCTTTGGCTCCGGCGAATTAATCCCTGATGAAACTTAATTTTTGCAGTCTGAGCAGCGGATCGAGCGGCAATTGCTATTACCTGGGCAACGGGTCGCAGGGGATACTTATTGACGCCGGCATATCGGCCGCGTCCATAAGGAAGTTTCTCAGGGATCTCGGAATCCCGATGGAAACCATAATGGGGATTCTGATAACCCATAATCACTCGGATCACATAAAGGGGCTGGAGGTTCTGACAAGGAGGAACGGGATTCCGGCTTTCACCACATGTGGTGTTTGGAAAAGCATACTTTCGCCCCGGACACGGATCACATCCGACTGTATCAGGGAGATAACCACAGGAAGCGGGTTCAGCATCGCCGGTTTTGACATTGAGGCTTTCCCTGTTTGCCACGATGCACCCGAAACGGTAGGTTATCGTATATCGAGCGAAGGAAGGAACGTGACAATTGCCACCGACCTGGGACACGTCTGTGAAACGTCGGCACCATATATCAGGTCTGCGAACCTGCTGGTAATTGAATCAAACTACGATGAAGAAATGCTTGCCGGAGGTACATATCCATATTTTCTCAAATCAAGGATAAAGTCCGATCACGGTCATCTGGGGAATCATCAGGCATCGTCTTTTCTGGCCGACATCATCAATGATGACCTCCGCGTTATCTGCCTTGCTCATCTGAGCATCAACAACAACACACCTGACAAGGCGCTCAATACCCTTCAACGGACCCTTTCGGAAAAAGGGATCTCACCCAATGGCAATCTGAAGATCACCGTGCTCGACAGGCACAGGCCGTCGGAGATGATATGGCTGGAATAAGGACGCGACTTTCTCCCCTTCTTACTTCCTTTCTGTCTCCACCACTTTATGTTCGCCTGTCTTCACATTGATTGTTCAGGGCTTCGGTTCGGGAAGCCAGAGTTTGCCATCGCCTATTTCAACGGGCATCCACAGATATATATCATCATGGCAAGCTGATATGTTAAAAGGGTTGAAAATTCCTGCAAATAATATTGTCATTCCGGCATTACAGTCTACATTCGTTAATACATAAGGAATAGTTCCGGTATTGAGACAGTTCTTCCATTGAAATGATCAGGAATATCTTCAAATCAGGATTCAGCCAGTATGCCCTGGCCGTCGCGGCTATTGCCGCCACATCGGCAGTTTGCTATATTCTTGCCAGATATCTTGGATATCAGTCAATATCATTGATCCTTCTGTTCATGGTCTCCATACTTGCCACTTTTCTTGGGATAGGTCCTGTTTTGCTTGCAGCATCGCTAAGCGCTTTTATCTGGGATGTTTTTTTTATTCCCCCAAGGTATACGATTCATATAGAAAGAACCGAGGATATCCTTATGCTTGGAATGTTTTTCATCATAGCCCTTATAAACGGTGTATTGACAACGCGCGTCAGGAAGCAGGAAAGGCTTGCCCGCGATCGTGAGGAACGCACCAATGCTCTTTACCAGCTTACCAGGGATTTATCAGCGGCGGCCAACAAAGCTCAGTTCCTTGAAGAATCGGACAAACTTTATAAAACTCTTTTTAATTCAATCTCGCATGAACTAAGGATCCCGGTGGCCACAATCATGGGCGCTTCCGATTCGCTGCTTTCATCCGGGCATCCTGAAGCTATAAGGGTGGAATTACTGAATGAAATATTGAAAGCATCTGAAAGGCTTAACCGGCTTATTGAAAACCTGCTGAACATGTCGAGGCTGGAGGGCGGCCGGATCAAACCACGCCCCGACTGGCATGATGTTCATGATCTTGTCAACGAGGTATGTGAGAATCTGAAAGAAGAACTCAGCAGATTCAGTTTACAGATAAACATACCCGAAGACATGCCTCCTGTAAAAATCGATTTCGGACTGATGGAACAGGCGCTGTATAATCTCGTGCACAATGCAACTCAGTATGCTCCTCCATCGACTGAAATCGGGATCAGCGCTTTTTACGCCGACGGGTTGTTGAATCTTCAAATTACGGACAGGGGACCTGGATTCCCTGAAAAAGAAATATCTTTAATCTTCAATAAGTTTTACAGAGTCGGAGGATCGAAGCCCGGAGGAACCGGGCTCGGCTTATCGATAGCAAAAGGATTCGTTGAAGCCCACGAGGGAATAATAACCGTTGAAAACAGAAGTGATGGAGGAGCAATGTTCAGAATCAGCATCCCGGCTGAAACATTCCGTGAAGAAATAAATCAATGACCAACCATGAATCAGGCTGAAAACGTACTGATAATCGATGATGAGGTGCAGATACGCCGGCTTCTGGAGATAACACTCGCGGCAAACGGTTTTAATACCTTTTTTGCTGCAAGCGGCAGGGAGGGACTTGTTTCCGCGGCCACACACAATATTTCAGTGATATTGCTTGATCTTGGATTGCCTGATATTGATGGGCTTGATCTGCTGTTGAAATTCAGGGAGTGGTACTCGAAAACAATCATAATACTGACGGTAAGGGACTCAGAGGAGGACATCATAAAAGCTTTGGATTCCGGAGCAAATGACTACCTGACCAAGCCGTTCAGAAGCGGTGAACTGGTTGCAAGAATACGGGCGGCTCTCAGGCTGAGCAAGGAAAAGGGAGACAATCCTGTTCTCGAATCCGGTTCGTTAAGTATCGACACGGTCAGCCATGTAGTCAGAAAGAACGGTGCAATAATAAAACTGACTACCACGGAGTTTTCATTACTGGCTCTGCTTGCCAGGAATAAGGGACGGGTGCTGACACATCAGCATATACTCAAGGAGATCTGGGGATTCGGCTATCTGGAACAAACCCAGTACCTAAGGGTTTTTATCGCCCAGCTGAGGAAAAAAATCGAAGATAATCCGTCAATTCCAACTTTGCTGATCACGGAGTCAGGTATCGGATACAGGTTCGGAGCTTAACATAAAAATCCCCTGTTTCTTTATAAAATCTTTATGCCCAAAGGGGAATTTTTTACGATCCGCTTATAAACCGGTAGGTAACTTGCGGGGCTGTAAAAAGAAGGGGATTTCAGATGAAATTAATTCACCCTGTCCTCATTATCAGGGTTTTAAGCACAATTCTTCTTGTCGGAACCACTGCTTTCCTGGTTTGCATTCCGGTCGCCATTATTTATGACGAACCGGTTATCCCCTTTTATGGTTCTGCAATCATAACAGGCATCATTTCCATTTTGCTCAGGATATTTACAAAAAAGGCCGATCCTGAAGGCATGACTTCCAGGGACTCTTTCCTTACTGTAACCCTTGCCTGGATAATTTTCGCGTTCTTCGGATCCTTTCCCTATATTATTAGCAAATCGATCCCGTCGCTTGTCGATGCAATTTTCGAATCTGCATCGGGATTCACGACAACCGGGGCTTCAATACTCACAGACGTTGAGATTCTGCCCTATTCCATTCTTTTCTGGCGAAGCCTTACTCACTGGATCGGAGGTTTTGGAATAGTCCTGCTGGTGATACTTATTCTTCCGTCATTAAGGGTCAGCGGTTACCAGATGTTCAGTCTGGAATCGTCGTTGAAAGAGAAAATACATCCAAAAACAAAAGGAATCACGCTCAGGATTATGATGATTTACGCCGGATTGACCGCGCTCGAAATTATTTTCCTTTCAATAGGCGATATGAATCTGTTTGACAGTGTATGCCATTCGTTTGCAACAGTTGCAACCGGCGGATTTTCAACCAAAAACATCAGCCTCGGGTACTACTCGGCTTACAGCCAGTATATAGTAATGCTGTTCATGTTTCTTGCAGGGACAAGCCAGGTAATGTACTATTACCTGGTAAAAAGAAACTTCAGGAAAGTGAAGCATAACGAGGAATTCTGGTTTTACCTGGCTGTAGTCATCTTTGCCGGAGCAATGACTTTTTCAATACTGCTTGTAAACACGACCAGGGATCCTGAAGAAGCATTCAGGGAAGCATATTTCCAGGTTATTTCAATAATTACCTGCACAGGTTTTGCAAATGATGACTTTATCCTGTGGCCCCAGCCGGGGATGATCCTGATATTTTTACTGATGTTTGCAGGAGGCAGTACGGGATCGACCAGTGGAGGCATAAAAATGGCAAGGCATCTGATTGCAATAAAAAACATCAGGAATGCTTTCATCCGGCTGGTTCATCCAAATATCTTTCCATCACTGAAACTGAATGGAAGGCTCATTGATGAAAAGACCAACACCTCAATTCTTTCATTTATCTTACTGTATATCTTTGTATTTGTCGCTGGCACCCTTTTCATTTCCATGAATGGCGGCGATCCTGTCACATCAGCCAGCTCAGTTGCAACCTGCATGGCTGGTATTGGTCCGGGGTTCGGCACGGTCGGACCGATGAGCAACTTTTCGGGGATACCTGCAATTAACAAGATTGCTCTCAGCTTTATCATGATCCTCGGAAGGCTGGAGATTATTACAGTCTTCATCCTGTTCGGAAAATCGTTCCGGAGGTTATAAATACCCGCATCCTGCGGTACGCTATTAATTACAATTGCAATTTCGGGAACAATCTGCTCCCTTGATTGTTAAACATAGGAAAACGTCAACATGGAAGACAGAACCGGTTTTGGAATTCATCAATCCCGGAAATTAACGGAGTTAACAATCAAAATACATAGTTATGGCTGATTTAAGAATAAAGTACATGGGACTGGAGCTTAAGAATCCGGTCGTTGCCGGCGCAAGCAATATGGTGACAAATACAGATAACCTTAAAAGGCTGGAAAAAGCCGGTGCTGCCGCCATTGTTTACAAATCGCTTTTTGAAGAACAGATTCAGGCTGAAAACCTTGAGTTGTTTGAGAGACTCACTGAATATGAGGAAAGAAATGCCGAGATGATCACTCTGTTCCCCAATTCAAAATCGGATCTGACATACCCCGAAGAGCACCTCTGGAATCTCAGGCGGGCCAAAGAAGCTGTCAGCATTCCGGTGATTGCCAGCCTCAACGCGGTCAGGCCTGAGACCTGGATTGAATATGCAAAAAAGATCGAGCAAACAGGCGTTGATGCCATTGAGCTGAACCTTTATACCGGTCCCGAGAAGATGGATGAGGGCTTTGACAGCGTTGAAAAGAAGCATATACAGACAGTAAAAGATGTAAAATCAGCTGTCAGCATTCCCGTTTCGGTGAAACTTAGTCCATATTATACCAATCCGCTGATGTTGATTTCAGAAATGGACAAGGCCGGAGCGGACGGGTTTGTTTTATTCAACAGGCTGTTCCAGCCTGACATTGACGTACAGTCGGAAAAACATACCTTCCCCTACAGTCTGAGCCATCCTGAGGACATGAGGCTGCCGATGAGGTTTGCCGGTTTTCTTCATGGCAATGTCAGGGCGTCAATCTGTGCCAGTTCAGGGATCTTCAAGGGTGATGACGTCATCAAAATGCTGCTTGCAGGAAGTGATTGCGTGCAGGTAGTAAGCACACTTTACCTGAACCAGATCGAAGTGATCGGAACAATCCTGAGCGATATAGAGAAATGGATGGATTCAAAAGGCTATAATAACCTCAACAGTGTAAAGGGCAAGCTTTCGAGGAATAACTCCGGCAGTCTCCTTCCCTACCGCCATGCCCAGTATATGGATTTTGTGATGTCAACTTCAGAGATTATGAAGAAATACAAGGTGCTGGTTTAAAATGACTTATACCGGGACTAAAGTCCCTAAGCAGATAGGAGGGGTGCCCGTATCCGTCAGCTGAAGCTGACGGTAACAAAAAACATCTTATGGAAGATTTACATGTAGAGTTAATTTCTGTCAGATAAGTCAGGAATATTACTGCTGATTCTTAGTGTTGCCGTTGGCTTCAGCCAACGGTAAAGGCACCCCTCAGCACGTGGGGCTTTAGCCCCACATTCCTAAACCGGTACTAAAGCTCCTTGCTGTTGATGATCTTAATCCCTTTCTCAGTCATCTGATCCTTCAGGTTGCCGAATGAGCTTATATCAAGGGGGCGGGAAGCGTCTTCTATAAGGGTTGCCGGGAACCCTTCACGCAATGCATCGAGCATGGTGTAAAGGACACAGATATCTGCAGCCAGGCCGCAGAAATAAATATCACCGGCTCCCTTTTCCTTCAGATAACCCGAGAGGCCGGTGCTTATCATCCGCCTGTTATCATAGAAACCGCTGTAGCTGTCGACCTCAGGATTCATTCCCTTTCTGAAGATTGCCGAAAACCTGATGGTGTCGAGGCCGGGGTGAAGCATGGCCCCCGGAGTTCCCTGAACACAATGGTCGGGCCAGAGGACCTGCTCCTCATCATAAAGGACGATCTTATCGAAGGGTTGCTTACCGCGATGGTTCGATGCAAAACTTACATGGTTTGCCGGGTGCCAGTCCTGTGTCGCCACAATCAGATCAAAACGGTCCTGGATAGGGTTAATCACTCCGACTATCTCATCACCAAAGGGCACCTCAAGAGCGCCGCCGGGCACAAAATCATTCTGGACATCAACTATAACAAGTGTTTTCATTGCTCTACATTCCTTTTTCTGCAATAAGCCTGTCGCGTTCATTGCGAAGTAACCCGCTAATTCCCACCTTGTAAACATGGGGATAATTGAATCGTTTGTATTCCTCCGGAAGGAGTTTCAGTCGTTCGGCGCTGTACCGGGCAATCTCATTCAGGGAAGCTGAAGGAGCAAGTCTTCTTCCTCCCTCCACAATCTTATGAAGGAGAGGTTCCTTCCTTTTACCTCCGATCGCGAGCGACTTATCGGGAAACATCGGATGGTACATGATATCCACATCCTGTTCAGTGTTAATTGTAACTGCATCTGCTCCGGCAAAGCGGCCGTCGTCTTCCAGCACCCTGAAGACCTGTTTCCGGTGAGGCAGTGTTATTTTCTTAACATTCTCCGATATTTTTATTTTTGGCTTCCCTCCCGAGAAGGCAAGTTTGTAAACTCCGTCAAGGGCTGCATCAGGGGCGCCTGTCACCAGGCTTGTACCCACGCCGAACACATCGATGGGGGCCTGTTGCTCGAGAAGGCTCTTGATTATATGTTCATCGAGCTGGTTTGAAGCGGCAATCTTAACATAGTTCAGGCCGGCCCTGTCGAGAATCTCACGGCATTGTTTTGAAAGATATGCAAGGTCGCCGCTGTCGAGCCTGATACCGAACAGCCGGTGTCCTTTCTCTTCCATCGTCTTTGCAGTAAGGATGGCATTTGGCAGGCCGCTGTTAAGGGTGTCGTAAGTGTCGACAAGCAGAACGCATCCCTCCGGCTGTCCTTCTGCAAAATGGCTGAATGCCTTCAGCTCATCGTCAAAGCTTTCAATGTAGGAATGTGCCATGGTTCCCGACACGGGGATCCCGTAGTCGCGGCCGGCCACAACATTACTGGTTGCATTGAAGCCTCCGACGAAACATGCCCTGCTTGCATAATAGCCTCCCGGTCCCTGAGCCCGGCGCAGGCCAAAATCGATTAGCGTGTTCGCTCCCGCTGCCAGCCTCATACGGCTTGCCTTCGTTGCAACCAGGGTCTGAAAATTGATGATGTTAAGGATTATGGTCTCCACGATCTGGGCCTCAATGATAAGCGCCTCAACCTGCAGGACAGGTCTTACCGGGAAAACTACATCTCCTTCGCGTGATGACCAGATTGTTCCCGTAAACCTGAACTGTTCGAGAAATTTGAGAAATTCAGGCCGGAATCCCTTCTGCCTGAGGAAGTCAAGGTCATCGCGGTCAAACCTGAAATCTTCAAGAATATCAAGAATATCTTCAAGACCGGCAAAAATTGCATATCCTCCTTCAAACGGCAGTTTTCTGAAAGAATAGTCGAAGACAGCAATGTTATCCTTCTGACCATGGAAGAAGTATGCCTGAGCCATGGTCAGCTGATACAGGTCGGTATAGGTGGCTGTATAGTTGAACATATTCAGCAACCGCCCGAGGGTTTCTTCTTTGCCTTGGCTGTAACTGCAGGTTTTACTGCCTTCACCGCGGGAGAGGATGCATCAGTTGAAACAACACCTCCGCCGCCAAGAGCAGCAGCAGCGCTTAAGCGGAAATCGTACCTGGCGAATTCCTCATCCGGACTGGTTTGCGTGGGTTCCTGGGGCGAGAGAATGTTGCCGAACCAGTAATTCAGTCCTCCTTCAAGCACGAAATTGTTTTCATAACCCAGCTGCCTGGTTATCATCCATGCCTGGTTGGCATATACCGAACCATTTGAATAAAAAACATTTACATAGGCATCCTGGTTCAGGATATCCTTATACTCATCAGCCAGGAGATTGCTGAGCGGAATGTTAACGGCTCCGGGCATGCTGTATGCATCAAATTCCTCCGGTGTCCTGACATCGATGAGGCGCAGGGAGGGATCCTTCTGAACCAGCATTTCGGCAATTGCATCAGGAGTGATAAACTGAACTCCTGCTCCTGCTTCCTGAAGAAGTTCCTCGGGTGTGAGACGCACCTGGCTGACCCTGTCGGCCGGTACGGCTGCTATAATTATACCCAGTGGTATAAGTATCAGCGCAAGAAATTTTAACTGTTTCATAATCAAATTTTTATTGTTTGTATTTTTTTAATATTCTTCTCTCGGGAATTTTTTCTCCGCCCATTCAGCCACAAGAAACATGCCGATCGCGGCCAGTATCATAAACAGTCCGAAAAGGCCGTCGGACATGCCGAGTTTTTCACTTACCTTAGGCTCTCCAAGGTAGTTTGCAAGATAGAGTTTCTCCCACCACCCGTAGGTGAAAGCAAAGCCGTAGACCCCGATGAAAAGTCCTGCTATGAAGACCATTGCATCTATTTTGCCGATGGCAGCCCCGCAGAAGCTTGTTCCCGGGCAGAAGCCTCCCATTATGAAGCCGGCTCCCATCACGACCCCGCCGACAATTGCTGAAGTAAGGTAAGTCGGATTGACATATATCAGGCTAAGGTCGATCCAGCCGAAAAGGCTCATGAAAAGGAGTCCGAGCATTGCCGTGACGGCAGCAGTGAAAAACACCTTGAGCACAACGGCATCGTAGCCGTAGAAGATTCCCGCGAGTTTGCGGCTTGAAGAGAATCCGGAGCTTTCGAGCACCCACCCGAAAGCTATTCCTATAAAGAATGCAAGCAGAAAATTGGTATTTTCCGATATAAGTTCATTTGGTGCCAGTGGTCCCATTTTGTCCTCCTTTTTAAATCCAGTTTCTTCTGAAGAAATATGCAAGTGCGTAGGCTGTGCCGAATATGGCCATCATTGTAATGAAGCCTCCCATAGAGAGCACTGCCATGCCGCTGAGCGCTGATCCGCTTGTACAGCCTCGTCCCAGCTGTGATCCGAAACCGAAAAACACGCCGCCGGCAAGGGCGAAGATCAGTCTTCGGCGGGATGTGATTTTCGGGGAATGCTCCACTTTGAGTTTAAGGCGGCCGGCAACAGCGCCTGAAAGGAAGCCTCCTACCAGTACCCCCAGCATCTCAAAGACCAGCCACGATTTCATAGGGTTTCCGCTGTGCGATTCGGCATATTCGGCCATGAAAGGATTGGTATTTACGGCATCTTTGTCCACTGCCCTGATCGTTGTTGCCACGACGCTCTTTACGGCACCGCTTGCGCCCAGTCCCCTGCCGGCGACAAAATTTGCTGCAAGCAGCACGAGACCGAGCAGGACACCGCCCAGGTACGGGTTGAGGTATCTTCTGCTCTTCCCTGTTTTTGTATTGTTGCTCATATTGCTGTGTTTATTGTTGATATCAGTATAACCACCGGCTGACCTGTCCGGCAAAGACAAATATAAATCTGAACATCAGGCTTCCGAACACTATCAGAATCCCCGGTACCATGGCTGGGATATGAAATCCCCTGAGCTCCATAAGGTCAAGTACTGCCGGAATAATTATCCCCAGAACCACTACAAATATCCAGAAGACCATTGTGTAGGGGCCGCCGAGGAAAAGTCCTGCCGCTTCGATCTGCACCTGGGTGGATGCAAGGAAGCCCATGAACATATGAACGATCAGGAAGAGTTCAACGCCGAGAATGACGAGATCGATCTTTGTAAAGAGCAGCCGCTCCCTGCTGTTCCGTGACGACAGCACTATTGTTGCCGCTCCGGCTGACAGTCCCGATGCCAGGAAAAGAGGTCCCAGCACCGATGTGTTCCACAGCGGCCGGGCATTAAATGCGGATAGCAGAATTCCAGTATACACACCTGTTATGATTGCAAAGATCATTATCAACCAGGCAAGCGGTTTCTTGTACTTATTGAAGAAGATTTCGAGATCTTTCAGCCATTTGTATTTCCAGTCCCAGTTCGGAAAAAACTCCCTGATATGGAGCGCGCACCAGATAAAGGATGCGGTGGTAATTACAAGTAGTGTCCAGGCTCCCCACGACATCGGAGACTCCAGCCTGATTGTGGTGTACAACTGCCAGAAGTAAGCCTTGTGCCTGAGGTCGATAAAAAGGGCGGCAAGGCCGATCACCAGGGCAAAGGGCGCCACGAACGGGACGCGCCGCACTGCAGTGCGGAACTCGTTTTCCTTCCCCAGCAGGTAATACAATGCTGAAAAGAAAAGCACACCGGCCGCCAGTCCTCCAAGGAAAAGGTACAACGGAATCGGCCAGTGCCAGATATGCAATTGGGGATCAACACCCAGGTTTTCTCTTCCGCTGATAATCAATTCTTCGTTCATTGTCTTCTCAGATAAGGAAATACAACTGTGGTTTCGTGCCTGCTTCGGGGATAAGTGTTTTGTGCTTGCGCTTTTTCAAAACCTTGCTCACATCGCTGTTGGGGTCATTCAGATCGCCGAAATACATGCATTTCGTCGGGCAAACGGCCACGCAGGCGGGAAGCATTCCCTGCCTTACGCGGTGAATGCAGAAGGTACATTTGTCGACATAGCCTTTGGGATGAGGGTAGCGCGCGTCATAGGGGCATGAGGCGATACATGCGCCGCAGCCAATGCACCTGTTGGGTTTCACCAGAACAACTCCGCCCTCCACAATGTGACTGGCGCCTGTCGGACAGCATCTTACACAGGGAGCGTTATCGCAATGATTACAGCGTTCGGACCTTAATTCCACCTCGAGCTGGGGATAAGTGCCGTCGATGACTTCCACCACCCAGTCGCGGCAATAACCTATCGGTACATCATTTTCGGTCTGACATGCAACCACACAATCGCTGCAGCCGACACACTTAAGGGTATCAACAGCCATTGCGTATCTCATGGTGCCACCTCCCCTCCCGCGGTTTCAGTTATAAAGGTCACAAAGTTCCCCCTCATTCCTGTGCCTCCCATTACAGGATCAACCAGCACTTTGGTGATCAGATTGGTGTCGCTGGCTCCCTTTCCGTAGCATCGCTCCAGTTTTTTTTGATCGTGACCGAAACCGTGGACCATATAGACGGAATCCCATCTGATACGCTCGGTTACCCTGACCTTAATCGGGAATTCAGATTTTTTTCCGTCCTGGTTCATCAGGTGGATGTACTGGCCTGAAGTTAATCCCCATTCCTTTGCCACGCGCGGATTAACCCAGAGTGTGTTTTCGTCCATCAGGTCGGTCAGGTTGGGATTGTTGGATGTACGGCTGAAAGTGTGCATAGGGGCTCTTCCGTAGTTGAGACGGTAGTATCCGGGCGGCGGTTCCTCATGATGCGTGTATTTTGGCATGGGATCGTAACCTGCATCCGCAAATGTTGTGGCATAAAGTTCAATTTTCCCGGTGGGTGTGTAGAACTCAAAATCCTGGCCCGGCTGAAAGTAAAGGTCATCAAATTGCCTGTCAAAGGTTTTGACACCCAGCCGC